>JAMOPE010000123.1 GCA_027064785.1 Geobacteraceae bacterium | reverse complement strand
CAAAAGTCACGAACCCCAAAATAGTGATATTTATTTATGGTTCAAAGGTTTTTCGATTGAGACAATCCTCTATTTGATGGCACGCAGTAAAAATGAGCGTTTCCGTAAGTGGATTTCTCTTTATATAACCGATTTGCGTAAGAAAAAGATCATTTTAACCGGTGATGATCTGATTTCTCTAGGTTACCCGCCGGGACGTATTTTCCAGCAGATATTTAAATTTTTGTTGCAGGCACAGTTAAATGGTGACGTGCGAACCCGGCAGGATGAAATCGAGTTGGTTAAGAACCACTTCTCCCTCACCGACGGTACCACGTGATGTTGACCGGAAAATCGATGTCGATTAAACTGAAAGGCTGTTGTTAGCCTTCTTTTTGTGGAGTTATATGTTTTAAATGGATGAAATTGTATCAAAAATTGCCATTATGTTGGTGCCGGCACTGTTGGCGATTATCCTTCATGAAGTGGCTCATGGGTATATCGCTGAACAGTTCGGTGACCCGACAGCGCGATTCCTTGGTCGCCTGACGCTTAATCCTTTGAAGCACCTCGATCCCATCGGGACAATTGCCATTTTTATTTTCGGTTTCGGGTGGGCCCGTCCGGTGCCGGTGAATCCGGGGAATTTCCGTCGGCCCCGCCGCGATATGGTCTGGGTTGCGCTAGCAGGTCCGGCAACCAATTTTCTGTTGGCAGCACTCTCAGCACTCGTGTTGCGTGGTTTGGGGTTGCTTGATGCCACCTCACTTGCAGAATCACATATCTATGCACAGGTCACTGTGCCGGTGAAAATGATGGCCGGTTTCAGCCTCTATATCAACGCTCTACTGGGAACCTTCAATCTTATTCCGGTTCCGCCTCTTGATGGCGGCAGAATTCTGATTGGTGTTCTTCCCGAGCGGCAGGCGTTACAGCTAAGTCGTCTTGAACCGTTTGGTTTTGTCCTGATCCTGTTTCTGGTGTTTTTTACCGATGTCTGGTCATACGTTTTGGGGCCGATTATCAATATACTGGTCGTTTTTCTTGCCGGGAACCAAATTCATCAGGTTGAACAGGCAATTCGCTTTCTATTCGGTCATTAAATGTTCCACCGGCAGGGGGCTTCTCCGCTTCTTTTCACGCAAAGCTGTGCTTTATGGCGATTGAAATTCATCTCAAAAATTTTACCGGCCCTCTTGACCTGCTGCTCCATTTGATCAAAAGCCACGAGATGGATATCTACGATATCCGGATTGTTGAAATTACCGAGCAGTATCTCAACATCATTGATCAGATGAAACAGCTGGATCTCGATATCGCCGGTGAATTTTTACTGATGGCTGCAACACTGATCCACATCAAGTCCCGGTTACTCCTTCCTATTAATGACGAGCTGGAAGCCGAGGATGAAGATCCACGTGCTGAGCTGGTGCGGCGGCTGCTTGAATATCAGCGCTACAAAGATGCTGCTGAAATGTTCCAGCAGCTGCCTCAGCTTGAACGGGATGTTTTTACCAGTCAATTTCAATTGTCAAATATTCTCGACGGCGACGATATGAGTGATGACGTCGCCATTGGTGTTTACCAACTGGCTGATGCTTTTCACCGCCTCTTCAAAGATAAGCCTCCTGAAGTATTTCATGAGGTTGTCCGGGAATCATTATCGGTCGCCGACTATGTTGCACAGATCAGTCACCGACTAGCCGAGAAAAAGCGGCTTTCTTTTAGAGAAATCTTTCCCGGAAAATTGGGGCGACTTGAATTGATTGTTACTTTTCTGGCGACGTTGGAGCTGGTCAAATTACGTATTGTCAAGATTGATCAGGTTGATGATTTCAGTGAAATATGGCTGACCCTTGCGGTCCCTGCTGATCAACTGCCGTCCCTTTCTCCTGAACAGGATCTGCTGGCATATGGATAACTTGCGACAAGTGATAGAAGCTTTCATTTTTGCAGCAGAAACACCGCTCTCTCTCGATCGTTTAACGACCCTGACCGAGCAGCCGCGTGGACAGGTTAAGCAGACCGTTGAATCACTGTTGAGCGATTATCAACCCGCAGGGCGCGGTTTTTATCTGGCTGAAGTCGCTGGTGGTTACCAATTCCGGACTGTTGAAGGGATGGGCCCATGGTTGAAACAGCTGGCGAAAGATCGTGCAACACGTTTATCGCGGGCTGCATTGGAAACTCTGGCAATTATCGCTTATCGCCAGCCGGCGACGCGGGCTGAAGTCGAGTTCCTGCGTGGCGTCGATTCGGGTGGTGTCATGAAAACTTTGTTGGATAAAAATCTCCTGCGGATTCTCGGTAAAAAAGATGTTCCCGGTCGCCCTTTAATGTACGGGACCAGCCGCCATTTTCTGGAATTGTTTGGTTTGCGTGATTTGAAGGATTTGCCAACACTCAAAGAATTTACGGCTCTTGATCCGGAAATGATTGAAGCTGAGCCTTTAGAACCAGCACAACTCGAGGATAAAAACTAGATGGCAGCGATACGATTACAGAAATTGATTTCCCGGGCTGGATTGGCTTCGCGACGGCAGGCGGAAAAGTGGATTGAAGCAGGGGCGGTCCTGGTGAATGGCAAACCTGCACAGTTGGGGGATCGTGCTGACCTTGCAGTTGATCAAGTCGAGGTCAATGGCCAGTTACTGTCAGTGGCAGAAGAAAAGGTAACGGTTCTTCTGAATAAGCCGCGTGGCTACGTTTCGACCTTGAATGATCCTGAAAATCGTCGGTTGGTTATCGATCTAGTTGATGATATCCCTCAGCGACTTTTCCCCATCGGGCGACTTGATTACAATACTGAAGGGTTGTTGTTGTTGACCAATGATGGTGAATTAGCGCAGAAAATTAGTCATCCAAGCCAGCATGTTGATAAGACCTACCTTGTCAAGGTGCGTGGTGGTCTGTCACCGGAGATGATTAAAAAGCTGGAGCACGGGATGACTCTGGATGACGGCAAAACTGCCCCGGCAAAAGTTAAAATTGTTCGCCGTGTCGGGTTGAATTGCTGGTTCGAATTAACAATCCATGAAGGGAAGAACCGGCAGGTTCGCCGGATGTGTGAATCTCTGGGGTTGTCGGTGGTTCGACTTAAGAGGATTCGACTGGGTTTTCTTGACCTGCATGGTGTGGACACCGGCAAATATCGATTCCTTGATAATCAGGAAATAGCGCGTTTAAAACGGTGAAGATAAAATATATTTAATTATTGTTCTTTGTTTTTGAAGTGTGCTATTCTGCGTCCCTGAGTTGTTTCTAATAAGATAAGAAAGCCCTCGTTGTAGGGCGGCTTTTCTTGACAGAAAGAGCTCTGTTCGCGTATCGTTTAGACTGAATTTTCAATAAAATAGCATGTTTTGGGGAGTCTTTTTTGGCAACGAATAAAGATAAATTACTTGAGTCGGCACAAAAGAACCTGAAGAAAAAACAGGTTGCTAAGGCAATAAAGGACTACGCTAAAATTGTCGAGCTTGATCCCGTCGATGTCCGTTCACGACAAAAGCTTGCAGAACTCTATGTACGGATCAATAAAAATACCGAGGCTTACGAACAGTACGAGTCAATCGCCAAATATTTTTCCAGTAACGGGTTCTACCTGAAAGCGATTGCTATTTATAAGCAGATGCAGCGCCTTGATCCCAGCCAGGTCTCGCTATTCAGTCGTCTTGCCGAGTTGAATGAGAAGCAGGGACTGATTGGCAACGCGATGGCTGAGTACCGTAATCTGGTCGATTATTACGGTCGCAACGGGATGATTGCAGATGAGATCAAGACCCTCGAGAAAATGCGTGATCTCGATCTCAATAATCTCAATGTCCGGGTGAAGCTTGCTGAAGTTTATGCGAATAACGATCGTAAGGATGAGGGATATACTGAACTTGAGTCGGTCCTTGAAATCCTGAGTGAAAAAGGCGATTTCGATAAAATTTTCAAACTGTATAAAATGTTTCTTCCCCTTTACCCCAAGAACAATAAATTGCAGATGGGGCTTGCCCTCGCTTTTTATGAGAAGGGCGATTACAACCGGGGCGTGACAATCCTCGAGAATCTCCTCAAGGAGAAACCTGGTGATCCTGATTTACTACGATTGTTAGGCCGGGGGTATGCCGATCTGAAGAAGTGGCCACAGGCGTGCAGCGCGTACCAGAGGCTGCTTGAAAAGGATCCAACAGACCTCGATATTCGTGAAGCACTGATCAAGTGTGAAATTGATAGCGGCTCTTATGATGATGCCCTCAATGAACTTGAAGAGTGGAAAGATACCTTCCTGAAGGCTGATCGCCTTGATCACTTGACCGAATATTATGAAACTCTGAAAGAAAAATTAGCTGACAACTCTGTTGTTATGCAGACCCTTGACTCCATCTACGAGCTCACCGGTGAAGGCGATAAGCTTCTCGATATCATCTCTGAGCAGGAAGATGAGCCCGAAGAACCGATTATTGGTGAGACACTGTCCGATTCGCTTCTCGGTTCGGCAGAGGAAGATATCATCATTGATCAGAATACTCTTGATCTTGCAGAAGAGAGCGATGATCTGACCTTTGATATCGTTGAGGACGAAAATGTTGATTTACAACTTGAATCGACGTTAGAGGACGATCTTGCCGAAGATAACTCTTCCAATAGTGATGCAGTGATAGAGCTTGATATCGATGATAGTTTCGACCTTGGTGCTAATACCTCCAATGATCTTGAGTTCTCATTTGATATGGAAGATGACAGCCCCGCAGAAGCTCCTGCGGCAGCTGTAGAACACAATTTGCAGGCCGATCTTGAAGAGGCTGAATTCTACTTGCAGCAGGGGTTATATGCTGAGGCAGAAAAGTTGTGTAAAGCAATTCTGGCCTATGAACCGGATTGTGAAGAGTGCCAGCAAAAACTTGCCGAAATAGAGTCAATGTTGAATCAGGAGCAAACTCAGCCTGCGGCTGAAAAAGCTCCGGTTGAGAATCTTTTTGGTGATATCGATTTTGATTTTGGGGCTGAAGAGACAGACGCATCAGGGAATAGCGAGAAGAAAGTTTTTAAGACCGATGTTGATGAGCAGATTGCTGCTGATGACATGGAATCTCATTACAATCTTGGGATTGCATATCGTGAGATGGGTCTTTTGGATGATGCAATCAGTGAATTTGAAAAGGCTGAAAAAGAGCCTTCACGCTATGTCGATTGCCAGACTTTAAAGGGTCTCAGCTACTCCGATAAGGGGGACTATGAAAATGCTGAACAGATGTTTAAGCAGGCTTTAGAGTCCTCGCATCTTGAAGATATCCAGCGTTTGAACCTTGGTTATGAACTTGGTCTGCTTTACGAGCGTGCCGACCGTGCTCATGATGCACTGGCCAGTTATCAGGATGTCTTTTCTCAGGACAGTAACTATCGTGATGTGAAGGACAAAATTCAGGAGTTGCAGTCGGCTTTGGGAATTGCGGATGAATCGTCCTTCAATTTTGAGGAAAAGAAAGACCGAATTTCGTTTCTGTAGCGTGTTTAGCCGCTTTTTTGTGGAGTTTCCATGGGGTATACGGATCATTTTAACTTTGAGCGCGAACCATTCTCAAACGCTCCGAACGATAAATTCTATTTTGACAGCGAGCAGCACAATCAGGCTCTGTTGCGCCTAAAATATTCTGTTGATAGCGATAAAGGCCTTGCTGTTCTGGTCGGGGGTGTCGGAACCGGGAAAACAACTTTAGCCCGGCGAATGCTCGACAACCTGCCTTGTGAAAAATACGAATCATCGTTGCTGGTTATGATTCACTCGGCGATTACGCCTGAATGGATCATGTCACGGATCTGTATGCAGCTTGGGGTGAAGAACCCCGAAATCAGTCCGTTGAAGATGTTGAAGCAGCTCTATGAACGTCTGCTTGAAATCGAGCGTCAGGGACGTAAAGCGGTTGTTCTGATTGATGAAGCACAGATGCTGCAATCACGTGAGTTAATGGAAGAATTTCGTGGGCTTCTCAACCTGGAGATCCCGGATAAAAAACTGATCAATATCATTTTCTTCGGTCTTCCTGAACTTGATAATGTGATGAAACTTGATCCCCCGCTTGCTCAGCGGGTCGCTTTTAAGTACACTCTCAAACCTCTTTCGGCTGATGCGACACGTGCCTATATGACGCATCGGTTGCAGGTTGCCGGTAGCGAAGGGTCTCCCTTCTGTGCTGATGCCCTCGCTCTGATCCATAAACACTCTGGCGGGGTTCCCCGTTTAATCAATACGATCTGCGACAACGCTTTGTTTGAAACATATTTGCGTCACGGGACAGAAGTGACCGCTGAAATTATCAACAATGTTGCGGAAGATCTTGGTCTCGCGTCGGTCGGGTTAACTCTTGCTTCAGATGTGCCGGAGGTTCCACAGGAGCAGGACGATGAAGATGAGTTTGACGATATTGAGGTTATCTTTGACGGGCTTGAAGGAAAATAGTCCGTTATAACCCCTGGTCCTGAAAGTTAAATACGATAGCGGTTGGAGATGTCTCTGACCGCTATCTTTTTTTTAGCTGAAAAGTCATAATGAGTGTCATGGAAACAAAAATTCGAGTTCTTCCTGAAGAACTATGCAATAAAATAGCGGCTGGGGAAGTTGTTGAGCGTCCATCATCGGTGGTGAAAGAATTACTTGAAAATTCTCTCGATGCCGGAGCGACAGATATCCTCATTGAGCTGGAAGCGGGCGGAAAACGGCTGATTCGGATTACCGACAATGGCTGTGGCATGGGTCGGCAGGATGCTTTGCTCTCCTTTGAACGTCACGCAACAAGTAAAATCAGAACCGATGAGGATTTGTTCGCTCTCAGTACCCTTGGCTTTCGCGGCGAAGCGTTGGCATCGATCGCTTCGGTATCGCGATTGCGATTGAAAACATGCGCCAGTGATGATGGTCTTGGTCAGCAGATTTATGCTGAAGGGGGAAAGATCAAGACGGTTGAAGAACTGGGTCTTCCTCGTGGAACAGTTGTCGAAGTTAGAAACCTGTTTTTCAATCTTCCGGCTCGAAAGAAATTCCTCCGCAAGGAGCAAACGGAACTGGGTCATGCTGCTGATGTTGTTACCAAGCAGGCTCTTGCTAACCCGGCGGTCAGCTTTAAACTGAAACATAACGATCGGATGATGCTCGAACTACGCCGTGAAAAGGGAATTCGGGAACGGGTCGCTGCCCTCCTGGGGCGCTCGCTGTTGCGGGATCTGCTGCCACTCGATAAATCTGCCGGGGATGATTTGTCACTGAGTGGATTGATTTCACAGCCGCAGCTGACACGTTCGGCGACATCTCACATTTACACGTTTATCAATGGCCGCTATATCCGTGACCGGGTTGTTCAGCATGCGGTGATGGATGGTTACCGCCACTTATTGATGAAGGGCCGTTATCCGGTTGTGGTGTTGTTTCTCCACATCGATCCGGCACTTGTTGATGTGAATGTTCATCCAACCAAACATGAGGTACGCTTCCGTGATCAGTCCCTCGTTCACGATTTTATCGCAACCAGCTTACAGCAGACTCTCAAGCCGGCAGAGTGGTTGAATAAACCGGCAGAGGAAGTCGCTTTCGGAACAGTTGCCTCTTCACCGGTGAATTATCAACCCGTGGCAGAATCTAACCGTACATTTACTGTTCGTGAAAATTCTGCGTCCGGGCCTGAGCCCACCGCACCGGTTTCGATAGCACCGAATGGTGTTCCTGAAGGAGATCTTCCAGTCGAAAAGGGCACTCCTGAAAAGCCTCAACAGTATATTCTTCCGGGTAGTACTGCCGCCGGCTTCTTTTCCGGCTTGCAGATTCTTGGTCAGTACCACCAAAGTTATATTCTCTGTCAGGATGGTGACGACCTAGTGTTGATCGATCAGCATGCTGCTCACGAGCGGGTTGGTTTTGAAAAACTGCGCCACGCCTATTCTGCAGGGGAGATTCCCGGCCAGACATTGTTGTTTCCTGAAGTTTTGGAACTCGATTTTAACAGTGCCGCTGCTTTGACCGATCATCGTCATGAACTGGAAACTTTGGGGTTTGAGATTGAGCCCTTTGGCGGAAAATCGTTTGCATTGAAAGCAATCCCGCAACTGCTCACAAATCATGATGCCGTCAAGCTGGTCGTTGATGTCGCTCTTGAACTGGAGAGGGTTGGTCGTACCGGGCAATTGCGTGAATCGATTGATGATATTCTAATCCTGATGGCGTGCCACAGTGTGATTAGGGCCAATCAGGCGTTATCGACTGCCGAAATCAAAGCGTTGTTTAGCGAGTTGGATCTGATCGATTTCAAGGCAAACTGTCCTCACGGTCGTCCGGTGATGCAGCGATTGACCTTAACCGAGATTGAGCGAATGTTCCGGCGGCAATAATGGCTGATTCAGAAAAACAACAGCTTCCGGTACTGGTCTTTTGCGGTCCGACGGGGTCGGGAAAAACATCATTGGCGCTGTCACTTGCAGATCGTTATCCGCTTGAAATAATCTCTGCTGATTCACGTCAGGTTTATCGTCAGATGGATATCGGTACAGCTAAAGCAACGGCTGTAGAACGGGCTATTGCTCCCCATCACATGATTGATCTGATCGATCCTGATCAGGAATTTTCTGTCGCTGAATTTGTTGATCAGGCCCGCCCTTTGATTCAGGAGATCTCCGCTCGGGGGAATCTTCCATGTATTGTGGGTGGAACCGGACTTTATATCCGTGCGTTGCTTGGCGGTCTGGCTGATCTTCCGACCGGTGATCCTGCTCTGCGGTCTGAACTCCACCAACGTGAAGAATCGGGTGGCGCGGGAACCCTTTATCGGGAACTCCAACGAGTTGATCCCGTCGCTGCGGATGAGATTCACCCCAATAATACGGTACGGATTGTCCGGGCAATTGAAGTTTATACTTTGAGCGGCAGGCGTATGTCCGAGCTCAAGGCCGAGCATCGTTTTTTACATCAGCCATATCGGGTTCTTAAATTTGCCCCGTCCTTTTCTCGTGACGATCTCTATACCCGGATCAATCAACGGACACTTCAGATGCTTGAGAGTGGCTTCATTGACGAAGTGACGCAGCTGGTTGACCAATATTCTTTCACCCTTAAAGCATTACAAACGCTCGGATATCGAGAAGTTCTTCGCTTTTTAAAGAATGAGATAACTCCTGACGAGATGGTTGAAGATATTCAAAAATTTACGCGTCAATATGCGAAGCGGCAATTGACATGGTTTAGTAAAGAAACTGACATTATTTGGGTTGATTCCTCAAACAAGTCTGGTAGAGTAATACAATCTATTGATAATTTTTTACTTTAGTAAAGGAGTGGACATGCCGAAATCACCATTCAATATTCAGGATCAGTACTTGAATCAGGCTCGTAAAGAGCGGGTCAAGGTGACTCTTGTGATGATGACCGGGGAAAAGCTGGAGGGGTACATCAAGTCATTTGACAGTTTTTGTATTTTAGCAGAATGCGGTGGCGATGTTCTTGTGTACAAGCATGCTGTTAGTTCAATAACCTCAGCTGATGGTAGCTTCCGCTTGCATGGTGGACGCGATTAACCTCCCGGTTATTATTGAGTAAGTTTTTAAAGGGCGGTGCCGATGGTGCCGCCCTTGCTGTTTGTCGTACAGCCCCTGTATAATGTCCCGTCGCAAAAGGTTTGGCCGATTTTAAAAAGGATAGATGGTCGATGATAAAAATTGAATCAGTTGAACCTGAAAGTTATGCCGCAGAACTTGGTCTTCTTGCCGGTGACAGACTTCTCTCCATCAACAATCACGATATTAATGATCTGGTCGATTACCACCGTCATATTGAGGTAGAGCGCCTCACCCTTGAGGTTTTGCGGAGTGATGGCGAACTGTGGGAGCTTGATCTTGAAAAAGAGCCTCAGGAAGAGTTCGGGCTGAGCGTCGAGCATCCGCAACCCCGTCAATGTGGTAACCAGTGTCAGTTCTGTTTTGTTCATCAACTGCCTAAGGGGATGCGCCGGACGCTTTATATCAAGGATGAGGACTACCGGTTTTCATATCTTTATGGCTCGTATATGACCCTGACAAACCTGGATGAGGCGGATCTGCAGCGTATTATTCATGATCAACTCTCACCGCTGTATATTTCTGTCCATGCAACTGATCACACTCTGCGTAGGCAGTTGCTGGGTGTCGATATCCGGGAAATTCTGCCGCTGATTGAGCGGTTGACAGCTGCCGGAATCGAACTCCACTGTCAGATTGTCCTGTGTCCGGGATTGAATGATGGCGACGCGTTGCGCCAGACAATGAAGGATCTGTCTCATTTTTATCCAAACATTCTTTCGCTCGCGGTCGTCCCGGTTGGTTTGACGAAACACCGCCTGCGTTTGCCGAAATTACAGCCTGTCAGCCAGGATGATGCCGTTGCCAGCCTCAACCTTATCCATCGCTTTCAGACTGATTTTTTAGAACGCTATGGGGCCCGTTTTGTTTTTGCTGCCGATGAATTTTATCTGCTGGCAAAACAGCCATTTCCGGATGTTTCAAGTTATGAAGATTTCCCGCAGATAGAAAATGGTGTTGGGATGATCCTGCAGTTTCGTCAACAGATCGACGAGGTCCTTGCCGAAGCGGAAGAACTGGATCTCAAAAAGGTCATACTGGTTACAGGGGTTTCCTTTAACCCAGAACTCGAAGTGTTTGCCAAGGAGTTGGGGAAGAAAACAACTGTTGAACTGATTGTTGTTGCAATCGAAAACCGCTTTTTTGGTTCTGATGTGACCGTTGCCGGTTTGATTACCGGAGTCGATCTTCTGGAGCAGCTTAAACCTCTCGATTTGGGTGACGGTGTGATTCTCCCCGCTGTGATGTTCAGGGATCAGGGAAGTTTATTGCTCGATGACCTCGATATCAGCGAGTTGGCTGATCTGTTGCAGTGTCCGGTGATCGCGGTTGAAACGTCGCCCTGGGGGATTCTTGACGGATTGGAAAGTTTAACAGATGATGGTGTCGAAGTTGTCCATGCCTGAACGCCTCATTTTGTTCAATGGTTCTTTTTTATGCCGGAGGGTCTACTGTGCATAGCGATTCTGCTGTTGTTTCACCGCCCACCAACTGTTTGGGTGTCTCCCCGGGAACCGAAACTATCGGGGAATTAATCGAGTGGCTGCGCGGTCGTGGTAAAATTCTGATTGTCGGGCACGATAACCCCGACCCTGATTCTCTTGCTGCAGCAGTTGCACTGCGCCATTTGTTTTTGATGAAAACGGGTCAGGATGCTGTCCTCGCTTATGGTGGTGTGATCGGCAGAAGTGAAAACAGGGAGATGGTTGAATCTCTCGAAATCCCTCTGGTCCCGTTGAGTGGCCTGGACTTAAGTCAGTTTGCTGTGACCTGCCTGGTCGATACCCAGCCGCGTGCGGGGAACAATTCACTCCCCGATGATCACCCTGTACAGATTGTGATCGATCACCATTTACAGAAAAATGATCACAGCGATGTCTGCTGGTTTGATGTCCGGGAAGAGTACGGTGCCTCGGCGACAATCCTCTATGAATATCTCAATAAACAGGAGGTATCGATCAATACCCGATTGGCAACCGGGCTGTTCTACGCCATTAAATCAGAGACTCAGGATCTGGGTCGTGAATGGTCAAAAGCTGATCGTGAAGCGTATCTGAAGCTGTTACCGTTATCCAACAACCGGATTCTTTTCGATATTATCCATCCTCCTGTTCCGCGGGACTATTTTTCTGCATTCCGTACGGCTATTGACAATGCTACGGTTTACGGTGAGGTTCTGGTGTTTAATCTGCATAAAATTTCTAATCCCGATCTGGTGGCGGAACTCGCCGATTTTCTGTTACGCCAGAATGGGGTCGATTACGTTCTGGGGATGGGGTGGTATCAAGGGACCCAACTTCTGTCGATGCGTTCGTTGAATCCTGATGCCAGCCTCGGGGCAATCATTCAGGAAGTGATTGCCGGGCTGGGAACTGCGGGTGGTCACGGCATGATTGCCGGAGGGCAGATTCGCGACATGAGTGATGATGTTCAATCACAGCAGGAACTTGAGCAATTGCTTATCGAGAGAATGTTTCAAGCCTTAGGGCTTGAACAGCCTGCTGGAGAGCCTCTTGTCTAGATTGATTTATCCACCGTCAATTGACAGCGGTACAGCGGCTGGGCTATAAACAGCCTGTTTTCAGGGAGTCAGCATGCGTTTTATTGTTCTTATTCTATTGCTATTGCTTTTATCAGTCACTTCGGCTTTTGCTGCCGTTGATGTCGCGTTGCATGGTAAAGATCCCGTCCATATTGAAGATGTCTATCAACAGGACGGAATCCCCTATGTTGCGATTGAAGACACCCTCGATGCTGTTGGTTTGACGGGGCATTGGGATTCGATTAACCATAAATTCCGGATTAAGACGAAATATGGCTGGGCTGAAATTTCCCCGGCAAGCGGTTACTTGAGATTAGGCGATGAGTTCTATCCGCTGAAGGAAAAGCCGCGTTTTATCGATGGGCGTTTGCGGATTACCGATAGTTTTATCCTGAATCAGTTAGCCCAGCTGACGGGGCAGTCCATCTATTTCCGGAATCTCGATCCTGCCAATGACAATGTTGAAGCAAAGAAACAAAGTACTCTGGATAAGCTATTTGCCTTTTTGCTGAACAAGAAGGGCAACAAGGGAGATGCGTTACTGCGGGCGGTTGCCATCGACCCCGGACACGGTGGTCTTGATACCGGGGTTATTGCTCCTTCGGGCTATAAAGAGAAACAGCTCAATCTTGCTGTTGCCGAGAAATTGGCAAAGCAGCTTAAAATGAAACTGGGGATCCCGATCTATTTGAGTCGGGACGGTGATTATGAACTGACGATGGAACAACGACTCCAGACAGCGGCCCGAGAAGGGGTTGATGTTTGGTTGTTACTTCATGCCCAGGCGGGTTTCAGCCCGGATCTGCAGGGTGTCAGTCTGTTTATTCGTCCTGAAAATGTTTCGATGGTGACAGCGACCGATTCGGTCGATGTTGTTGAAAAAAGTGACAGCTTGTTGCTGGCGGAATCACTTGCGACAGTTCTGAAAAAAAATGGTATTGAAGTGCGGGGAATCTTTCATTCGTCACGTCTTTCCCTGGGGCGGGGAAATCTCCCCACAGTCCAGGTGGAACTTGGTTTTTTGAACAACCCGGAGGAGTCGCAATTGCTGCAGACTCCTGAATATCAGGATAAACTGGTTAAAGCCCTTTATTCGGGCGTTTACAATTTTGCTAAACAGGCAGGAAAGAAGTCAGATGACATCAAATAATTCTCAGCGTGGTGACGCTCGCCAGACCGATCAATTACGTCCCATCACGTTTCAGCGTCAATTTACCCGTTATGCTGAAGGCTCAGTTCTGGTTTGTTGCGGCGAGACAAAGGTCCTGTGTAATGCTTCGGTCGAAGAGCGGGTTCCCCCGTTTATGCGCGGTCAGGGGCGTGGCTGGGTGACAGCTGAGTACAGTATGCTGCCCCGTGCGACTCATACCCGCTCAATGCGTGAAGCAGCTAAAGGGAAAATCTCCGGTCGGACTCAGGAAATTCAACGGTTGATTGGTCGCTCTTTGCGGGCAGTCACTGATCTTGATGCCCTAGGTGAAATCACTGTTCAGATCGATTGTGATGTTCTTCAGGCCGACGGTGGAACCCGCACCGCATCGATTACCGGGGCCTATGTTGCGCTGTACGATGCATTGAGAGGGCTGGTCGAACAGGGCAAATTGAAACACATGCCGCTCAAAGATAGTGTCGCTGCGATCAGTGTCGGGATTGTCGGTGGCGTCCCACTCCTTGACCTGAACTATGCAGAGGATTCAACAGCTGATGTTGATATGAACTTTGTCATCACCGGTTCAGGAAAGTTTGTTGAAGTGCAGGGAACAGCAGAAGAAGAACCATTCTCTCTGGAAGAACTTGATGCTTTGCGCGATCTTGCCCTTGATGGCTGTGCCCAGTTGAAGGACTTACAGCAGCAGTCCTTGGATTCAGCCCTATGAAGCTGCTTGTTGCAACGGGGAATAAAGGGAAGCTGAAGGAGATAAAACGCCTTCTGGATGGCGCCGCTATCGAAATCATCGGACTGGATCAGCTTGATAATCCACCCGAAGTTATCGAAGATGGTGACACCTTTACCCTGAATGCGCAGAAAAAAGCCCGCGAAATGGCTAAGTTCAGTGGTTATCTGACCCTTGCGGATGACAGCGGACTGGTTGTCGATGCTCTTAACGGTGCTCCGGGAGTCTACTCAGCCCGTTATGCCGGTGAGCAGGGTGATGACGCGGCCAACAACGCCAAGCTCCTCAACGTAATGGACAGTGTCCCGGACGCTAAGCGTCAGGCCGCATTCCATTGTGTTGTGGCTCTGGCATGGCCGGATGGTCGTTGTGAAACCTATGATGGCCAGATTTCGGGGGTGATTCTACGTAGCGCCCGGGGTGAGGATGGTTTTGGTTACGATCCCCTGTTTCTGGTTCCCGAATACGGTAAAACAACAGCAGAACTTTCGCTTGAAATAAAAAATCGGATTAGTCACCGTGGTCATGCATTACGTAAAGTGATCCCGTTGCTGGTGGAATTAGCTGAATCTGAAGGTTAAATTCTTGACACGTCTCAGTGTGAGTGATAGAACCCGCCTCGATCAAATGATATAAAAAACAAGGAGAAATACCATGGAAAGAACATTCGCAATTATCAAGCCTGATGCCTTTGCCGCCGGATCTGCCGGAAAAATTCTTGCCCGTATCTATGCTGAAGGTTTCAACGTTGTCGGCTTGAAAAAACTCTACATGAGTAAAGTCGAAGCTGAAGGTTTCTACGCTGTTCACAGTGAGCGTCCATTTTTCGGTGAACTCACCGACTTCATGAGCAGTGGCCCGTGTATCGTTATGGCTCTCGAAGCTGAAAACGCAATCGCCAAGTGGCGTGATCTGATGGGGGCAACCAACCCGACTGAAGCTGCTGAAGGAACTCTGCGTAAAGAGTTTGGCAGCAACATCGGAGAGAATGCAACTCACGGTTCCGATGCTCCTGAAACCGCTGCATTTGAGCTTGGTTACTTCTTCAACGGTCTGGAACTGCTTTAAACCCTCTCCGTTAAATGAAGCTTGTTTCTCAGAAAGCCCTTCGGTAATATTCCGGAGGGCTTTTTGTGTTGTTAAATGGTCGTTACAAAAAAGAGGTTTCCTTGAATAAAGAAAAAATCGATCTGAAGAGTTTAAACCGTGAAGAACTGGAGGCGTTTCTCTCTTCGTTCGGTAAAGAGAAATATCGTACCAAACAGATCCTCCGCTGGATTTATCAGCGTCATGTCACCGATTTCTCGGATATGACCGATCTGGCGAAACAATTTCGCCAGCAATTGTCTGAGCAGGCAGTCATTTCTTCGTGGCAACCTGAAGTTGTTGAAACCAGCCAGGATGGGACACGCAAATACCTGTTTCGTCTGGACGATGGTGAATCGGTCGAGGCGGTACGTATCCCGATGGATGAGGATCGGGCGACATTGTGTATTTCAACCCAGGTCGGCTGTGCGATGGGCTGCCAGTTCTGTATGACGGGAACCTTCGGTCTGACACGCAATCTGCGCACCGAAGAGATTGTTAATCAAGTGTGTGCCGCTCTGGTCGATGGCCCGGTTGGTAATATTGTCCTGATGGGGATGGGGGAGCCGCTGCATAATCTGGATAATGTCGTTAAAGCGTTGCAGATATTCTATCTTGACGACGGACTCGGGTATGGGACACGGCGGGTGACGTTATCGACCTGTGGGCTGGTTCCTGAAATTATGGAACTGAGCCGCCGGATTAAAGTGAATCTTGCCGTTTCTCTCAATGCAACAACCGATGACGTCCGCAACCAACTGATGCCGATTAATCAGCGTTATCCGTTAAGTGAACTGATGGCAACGTGTCGGGAGTATGTTCAGACAACCCGGCAACGGGTGACGTTTGAATATATTCTTCTCGGAGGATTGAATGACTCCGTTGCTGATGCGAAACGGCTGGTCAAGCTGCTTCACGGGGTTCGCTGCAAAGTAAATCTGATCGCTTATAATGAGCACGACGGGGCCGATTTCAAGGCACCTGGCGAAGAAGCGATAAAAACCTTTCAGACTTACCTGCTGCAACGTGATATTGTGGCGACGCTGCGGGCGAGCAAGGGGCAGGATATATCAGCGGCCTGTGGTCAGTTGAAGGGGAAGCTCGATAAAATACTGCTCGCTTGAGCAGTCGATCAAATGACATAGGAGGACTATTGAGTATGACACAGCCGGTTGTTGGGGTTATCGGTGGTAGCGGTCTTTATGAAATCGAAGGATTGACTGATGTTCGTGAAGTCAAGCTGGAAACGCCTTTTGGTGTGCCATCGGACA
>JAMOPE010000122.1 GCA_027064785.1 Geobacteraceae bacterium | reverse complement strand
CGACGCTTTGCGCCCCCCTCTCCCCGAGGGAGAGGGAAAGATTTTGGTTATTAGGGACTTTCAGTCCCGACTCAAACCCATGCACTTTCAGTGCGTGGTGGTTTATTATTGGTTCGCTAATTGTTTTGCGATGGCTTGACTGAAGCGGTTTAGACTGTCGTTAAGCCCGGCGACGAGATCATTGAATGTTTTTTCAATGGGCTGTTGTTCAGTAAAGGTCCCATGCT
This sequence comes from Geobacteraceae bacterium, assembly GCA_027064785.1. Classification (GTDB taxonomy): domain Bacteria; phylum Desulfobacterota; class Desulfuromonadia; order Desulfuromonadales; family Geopsychrobacteraceae; genus Desulfuromusa. The sequence continues at coordinate 2,947 of JAMOPE010000122.1, read as the reverse complement.
GTGCTTCTCCATCGGCCTTAACGATGCGCCAACGGATAGCCACGCTGACAGCATCTCCTAGTTTTCCTGCAAACTTATCAACACTTAATTTGAGTTCAGTGACCGGAGCTTCTGCCTGCTCCCAGGGTTGAATTGTCACGATAGAATTGGGAAAGGTGAGTGCCAGATTTTCTCTGAGAACCTGTAGAATATTATCACTCAATGGGTTCGCCCAGCGGTGGCGGTCGTTCAGGTTGACGCTATTTTTCTGGTCATATGTGACAATTTGTGGTTGATCAAGGTATTCAGGGATTTTAGTCAGTTTGATCGCAATATTTAATTCTTTACCTGAATATATCTGTGGCTGCTTGAGAGGTGCTTCCAGCAGATAGTAGTGGAGTGGTTGCGGGTCACTGCCGATCTGAATACATGAGCTGCAAAGCAGTAGCAGAACGATTAATAAATAGCGCATTATTCATTTCCTCCGGTTGCTCTGCCGCGGAGCAGCATTTGTGGATCGCGTTCAAGCTCAGATGTCAGGTAACGGATTGCCCTTGCGGTACGGTTGACTTCCTGCAATGTCGCCCCGAGTTGCTCCATTATCTGTGAGTCATTATCTGTCATGTTTTTGATCTGTTCCATCGCTTCCGATGTTTTTACGGACGCATCATTGACTGCAAGGGCTGCATCGTTGAAGTTGTTAGAGAGCGGATCTATTTTTTTATCCATATGCTCAATGGTCATTTGGGCGTCGTGAATTGTTGTTTGGCCATCTTTGATCGTGTCTTTTAAGAGTGTCACGACGGGTATTAATTCACGATTGAGACCCTCCAGAAATTTATTGAGCTGTGACGTTGTGTTGTCGAGCTTTGTCAATGCGTTGTGAAGACTTGGTGAGTTGACCAGTTGTTCAAATCCCTCTGCTGAGCGGATTAATTTGTCAGCAAGTTCCTTAAGAGGGATGTCCTGGAACGTTTTGGTTAATTCTTCAATGCTCGAAGCAATTGCCGGGAGCTCAGGAAGATCACTTTCATAACCGGTTAGTATGATCGGTGTGTCAGGGAGTATATCGAGGTTGACGTAAAGCTGACCCGTGACCAGACTGTCCAGTTGCATTTGAGCCCGTAATCCTTTTTTGATCAGCGGCAACATTGGATCGTAACCTTTGATTGTTGTTTTGAGGGAATCAAAGAAGCTTTTTTTAGACCCGCCGGCTTTGATTCGTGCCGGTTCGATCTCTATGACAACGGGAATATAGAATTTGTAATCCTCAGGTCGAACCCTGACATTGATCTCTTTAATCTGTCCGATCTTGACTCCACGAAAACGAACCGGTGAACCGACATTCAATCCCTTAACCGAACTGTCAAAGTAGACAACGTACCGTTTAGTTTCGGTTAAAAAACCTCCCGGTCCGAAAAACAACAACCCGGCGACGGTTAGGATAACCGCTCCGACAACAAAACTGCCGATGACACGTGGGTCGATTCTTTTTCTTCTATGCATAGGAACCTCTTGGTGGGGTTGTTCTTGTCAAAAACTGTATGACCCGTGGATCTTCTGAACGTTCGAGTAGTTCTTTCGGAGGTCCTGACGCGATGATTGTTTTCTCATCGGGATCGAGGAAAATCGAATTATCCCCGATGGCAAAGATACTCGCAAGTTCGTGACTGACGATGACGACGGTTGCACCTAAGCTATCACGCAGTTCCAAAATCAAATCATCGAGAAGACGGGAACTGACAGGATCAAGCCCGGCGGATGGCTCATCAAAAAAGAGAATCTCCGGGTCAAGAGCCATTGCTCGTGCTAAGCCAGCACGCTTACGCATCCCTCCACTGATTTCTGATGGGTAGTAATCCTCAAAACCTGCCAGTCCAACCAGCGATAACTTGTAGGTGATCACTTCCTGAATCTGTTTTGGTGACAGATCGGTATATTCGGTGAGCGGCATTGCGATGTTTTCGCCAAGAGTCATCGAACTCCACAGTGCTCCTCCCTGATAGAGGACACCATTATGGCTGATGATCTGATTTCTTTCGTCGATTGACACTTGCCACAGGTTTGTTCCGTTGATCAGAACTTCACCGCGACTTGGTTCCATCAGTCCGATAAGATGACGGAGTAGGGTGCTTTTTCCGCACCCGCTCCCCCCCATAATAACGAAGACCTCGCCGTGTTTGACGGTAAAGTTGAGATTTTTCTGAATAACAACATCACCGTATGCCATTCTCAGGTTGCGAATATCAAGATGGGGAGTCGTTTCCATATTTATATCCCCATAATTTGAAAAATGACGGTGGTGATAGCGTCAGCAACGATAATCAGGACGATGGACGTAACGACAGCACTTGTGGCAGCAAAGCCGACAGCAGAGGCGCTTCGACCGCATTGAAGACCCCGAAAACATCCTGCTGTGGCAACAAGGACACCGAAAATACCGGCTTTAAAAATACCGACACCAAAGTGTTTTAATGGAACGAATCCCTGGATCTGCTGAAAATACTGGAAGAAAGAGATGTCGAGCATCGATGCACTGACAACGGCACCGCCAATGATCCCCATAAAATCGGCATAAATACATAAGAGTGGCATAGTCAGACATAACGCCAGTAGTCGGGGCAGAACAAGGAACTCAATTGGTGAAATTCCCATCGTTCGCAGCGCGTCGATTTCTTCGTTGACCTGCATTGTTCCGAGCTGGGCGGCATAGGCCGCACCGGTTCGACCTGCCATGATGATGGCGGTCATCATCGCCCCCATCTCGCGGGCCATCCCTAAACCAACCAGGTTGGCGATAAATATCTCGGCACCAAACATTTTTAATTGCACAGCACCGACGAACGCAAGGATCATTCCGACCAAAATACTGATCAAGGTTACGATCATCAATGCAGAGGGACCGGCCGCTTCAATTTGAAAAAAGAGATCAGAATAGCGAAAACGAGCTCGTCCCCGGAAGAAATTT
>JAMOPE010000121.1 GCA_027064785.1 Geobacteraceae bacterium | reverse complement strand
GCGCCACCCTCTCCCCGAGGGAGAGGGAAAGATTTTGGTGATTAGGGACTTTCAGTCCCGACTCAAACCCATGCACTTTCAGTGCATGGTGGTTTAGTGTTACTGCTCGGGAATATACAGAGAGTCAGAAGATCGATCAACTCGTTATATAGAAAGATTTTTTTGCTGCAAGTTGATCGAGACTATTGGCATTTATGCGAGTTTGTTGAGTAATACGATGAAAAATCTACCAACAAATGTACTTTATTATGTATTTGACAGGAAGTATCTAGTATATTAGATTCTCTTCATCGTTGGCGGTAAGCAGAAGGGGGGTGTTTTCCATGGACTAAGGGCTATTTATTTTGGAGCGATAATGTCAGAGGTTCGGAAGTACGGTCTGGTCAAAAGGTTTATCCGTTTTATCACTTTTGTCGATTTACCCATTCGGCGAAAGTTTTCTTTTTTCGCTGTCGGTGTGCTGTTCTGGTTCATCGTTCTGTCGTGCGTCTCTTTTTATGTTCTTGTCGACGTTAATATCAAAACGGCTCAGGTTTTAGACTCTTTGCTGCCCTATGAACGTTTTGCTCAGGTGACGCTGCGTAAATCGAATGAGATGACCTATTTGCTATCTGATTTAAACGGTGCTGTGACCGAACAGGCGGTTGTGTTTAAATCGGGGCGGATAAAATCGCAGCTGGAGACAATTAAACAGAATCTTGAGCAACTCAATAGCACCAGTATTATTTCACCGGTTCGTCTGATCTGGCAAAAAATCAGTGACAATAGCTGGCTTGATGCTCAGGGCAATAGTGCTTATCTCGATCAGGTGAAAAATACAATAAGTGACCTGTCCCGATTGCTACAGGACATCGAGTTATTGCGTAATGCTGAGCTCAACGGTGAGGGCGGGAACGAATCAAAGCTCAAAGAACTTGTCGGTCGGTTTGTTGCTCTCGAAAATCAACTTGCGGAATCTTCAGTGACCTTCCTTGAATCTATCTCGACTCAGACCAATCGTTATTCGACGACCATCACAACAACAATTAGCTTCGCTTTCTGGACAATTATCACTGTTTTGATTTTTGCCTGCGGTCTGCTGGCTGTCTTTACCTTCTGGATTTCCAACGCGATTGTCTGTCCTGTGATGTCGATGATTACTAAAATTCATTCGCTGGCGACAGGACATGTCGATCTCACCGATAAAATTGTCATCCGCTCCGACGATGAAATCGGTGAAATGTCGCGCGAATTTAATGATCTGATGGATACGGTTCACGGGATGACGATTTTCAAGAGTGTCATTGAAGAAGATTCGACCCTTGAAGATGTTTATTCCCGGATGGGCGAGGCATTTGCGACTAATGTCGGAATTGAACAATATCAGATTTATGAAGTGACCGCAGACAGTCGGGGAATGCAGGCGGTTTATCCGGTAGCATTGTCAGAGAAAGACCTTGAGTGCCATGCCGATATTCTGGCGTGCTGCGAACAATGTCGTGCGGTCAAGACCGGTCATCTTGTCTCGTCTTTGGCGTATGATGGTGTATGTAAGCAGTTCAAGGAGACTCCTGATAAGTTGCATGTGTGTATTCCGATGATTATCGGTGGCCATGCCGGTGGGGTGGTGCAGTTTGTTTTTGACCGAAATACATTAAGCCGAACGGTGATTGAACAACAGATCGCCCGGGCAGAAGCTTATATCAAACAGTCGCTGTCTGTTTTGGAAGCGAAAAGGTTGATGAATACCCTGCGCGAATCGTCTTTACGTGATCCCATGACCGGATTGTTTAACCGCCGTTTCCTTCAGGAACAGGCGAGCTACCTGATTGCCGGAACATTGAGGCGCAAGAAAAGTATCGGCCTGTTGATGTGTGATATCGACTTTTTCAAACAGGTGAATGATCAATATGGTCATGACGCGGGCGATCAGGTTCTCAAAGAAACCTCAACCATTATCTGTGACAGTGTTCGTGAATCGGATGTGGTTGTCCGTTTTGGGGGTGAAGAGTTTCTGGTGATCCTCAATGACATTGAGGATGGGATGGCAATCCAGATTGCAGAGAAGATCCGGACGAATATTGAGGCAAAAGTTGTCCGGGTCGGTGCCCATAAAATCCGTAAAACGATTAGTTTGGGGGTCAGTGAGTTCCCCGGAGATTCCGATGGCTTCTGGCAGGCCATTAAATACGCTGACGTTGCCCTCTATCAGGCAAAGACAAATGGACGGAATCGATCAGTTCGTTTTGATGAGGAGATGTGGACCGAAGAAGAATTCTAAACTATTGAGCGTTAGATCACAGTGGTGCTGCGTGGCGAATAGACTCTGATTGCTGATGCCGCTGCCAGTATAGGTATGATGATTCAAGAATTTCGGCAGCGATTAGCAGACTAATGGCGATGGCGATTCCTGAAACAGGGGGCTGCCAGGAAACCAATGGCCACCAGAGAAGCAATAAAAATCCACTTTTTAACAAAGTCGAACGTCCCAGTTGGGTGGTTTGGTCGGCACCGGCAAACCAGCCCCGCAGCAGGTTGGTCAAGCCGTAGAAAGCGGGAAAGACGGCACACGCTGCAAGTGGCCACTGCAAATAAGTTCGCAGATCATTTTTAACCCCGAGTAGTTTTCCAAGAATCAATTGATTGAATGGCCCGGCTGTCAGGAGGATCAGTAGTCCCAACCCGGCGGCAATCATAATACTGAAGTGGATCAGGGTTCGATTGTCATCGACCGTTTTGACCAGTGTCAGGTAGGCCTGTTGCAGGTTTCGCATTGGTCCCGCCAGAAGAAACAGAAATCCCCGAATGACGCCGAAAGCAGCCAGTGCCAGTGCACCATCACTCAGTCGACCGATGATTGAACTGATCAACAGTGGAATTGTCTGTTGCAGGCATGACGAATAGGCAAGGGGAAACGAGTAACGGAGGATTTCACGTGTTGTTTTTTCGGGATCCTCTCCCTTGAAGGGAATATGGGTCTTCCAAGCCAGCCACATAATCACCAGCGTTTCGGTGACAACACAGCTGACCAAAGCAAATGCACCGAATTGGGCACCCTGAAAATATTTGTGACCGACCGAAAGAAAAATAACCAGTGCTGCGACTCTGACACCTGTGGCAAATGACACCAGACTGGTTCGCCTCGCCCGGATAATCAATCCCTGACAAAAGCCACGGATACCGGTGAAAAAGGGGAGA
>JAMOPE010000120.1 GCA_027064785.1 Geobacteraceae bacterium | reverse complement strand
CGTGGTGAGTTACGGGCGCGGGTCGATCAGCAGCTGCTCGAAGACCCTGTTCTCATGATGATTGCTTTTGAGCTGGCACAGAAGCATCAGGTGCAGATTTGTATTGAGCTCAAACAACTGATTCGTGACAATGCCCATCTTATTAACGATAAAATTCGCCGATCACGGCGCATCAATGAATCATTTATGCGGATTTTGAAACACCCGAAAAGGGTCGCTGAAATTCTGCGTAAAATGCATCACCTGCAGTTTCTAAGTGCTTTTATCCCAGAATTCAACAGAATTTATTGCCGGGTTCAGTTTGACCTTTATCACATTTATACGGTTGATATTCACACTCTTTTTGCTATTGAAGAGATGGAAAAACTCTGGGACGGTGAATATGCTCAGACACAGCCACGCTTGACAGAGGTTGCACATAACATTGAAAAGCGTGAAATGCTACTTCTGGCTATCTTGTTTCACGATATCGGCAAAGGGAGCGGTAAAGACCATAGCGTCCGTGGTGCCGAAATGATCCCGACAATTGCCCGGCGAATGCGCTTGAATCGCGAAGATAGTGAACGACTCGAATTCCTGGTTTTGAATCACTTGAAAATGGCCCATATCTCTCAGCGGCGCGATCTTCAGGATTTGAAGATGATTGCTCAGTTTGCTGAGTTGATGGGGATGAGTGAGAATCTGCGGATGCTTTATCTGCTGACTTTTGTTGATATTAAAGCTGTCGGTCCCGATGTCTGGAGTGAGTGGAAGGGGCGATTACTGCGTGAACTTTATGAAAAAACCTATGATGCTCTTGAGAAAAATGAGTTTTATCTTGAAAAACACTCAGAAAAGGTACGGAACCGCAAACGGAATATCCGCAAGGCATTGCAGGGAGAATTTCCTGAAAGCCGCATTACCAAAGCGATTAACAGCCTTAATACCCGCTATCTGATGTCGTACCGCTCCCGCGAGATTGTCCCCCATTTGCGGCTGGCATTAAGCCGGGGTAGGCAGACTTTGGCCATGCAGGTTGATCATAATTACGAGGCTGAATACACCGAACTGACAATTGCAACCATTGATAATTCCGGATTGTTTTCGCAGATCGCCGGTGTGTTAGCGGCGCACTCGATCAATATCCTCGGGGCTCAGATTCACACCCGTAGAACCGGTGCTGTCCTTGATATTTTGCAGGTAAACAGTCCCATTGGCGGGATTGTTGATAATCGACAAAAATGGGAACGGGTCAAAAAAGATCTATGTGAGGTACTGGAAGGACGGGTTTTTGTCGAAAATTTATTCAGTAAGTGTCAGGAACCCGACTATCTTAAAGCTGATACCGGTCGGCCACAGCGATCCAACAAGGTTGAGATTGATAATGACGTCTCCGACCGTTATACCGTTATCGATATTTTTGCGACGGATAAGGTTGGTTTGCTTTATGAGATTACCCGGACGCTGAACGAACTTGGTCTTTATATTGCTGTTTCAAAGATTGCGACGAAAGTCGACCAGGTTGCCGACATTTTTTATGTCAGCGATATTTTTAATCAGAAGATTACCGACCCGGGAAAGCTTGATGATATCCGGACGACGATGCTTGATCGGTTGGCATAATGGCTACTGGCGATGAGACTATGGATCGCTGTCTCGACTGTTTTTTTAATTATTTAACTGTTGAAAAGGGGCTGTCGGTTAATACCCTGAGTGCCTATGGCCGTGACCTTGGTGCCTATGCTGAGTTTCTGCAGAAAAAGAACATTGACGAACCTGGTCATATCGAGCAGGCAGATGTTCTGGGTTATCTTGTTGCATTGAAGAAAAAAGGTCTTGCCCCGCGCAGTCGTGCCCGGGTGTTGAGTGCTCTGCGTAATTTTCACCGTTTTTTGATTCGTGAAAACTATGTCAGCCATGATCCGACGGCGTTGATTGAATCCCCCCGCATCCTTTCAGGGTTGCCACATTTACTCTCTGAAGTGGACGTTGAAAGGTTACTCACCGCTCCATCAGGGGACAGCCCTCTGGTGCTCAGAGATCGGGCAATGCTTGAAGTCCTCTATGCGACGGGAATGCGCGTTTCAGAGCTGGTTGGATTACGCTCAGGCGATCTGAAACTTGATATTGGCTGTTTGAATGCCTTCGGTAAAGGTTCAAAGCAGCGTTTGATTCCGCTGGGGGAGGTCGCTATTGAAATTCTACGCGATTACCTGCAGAATGGTCGACCGCGATTGTTGAAAAAAAATACCAGCGACGAGGTCTTTCTTAATTCACGGGGCGGGAAACTCAGCCGTCAGGGATTTTGGAAGATCCTCCGGCAATATGCTTTGCAGGCGGGGATTCAGCAGCGGGTTTATCCCCATATGCTGCGCCATTCGTTTGCAACCCATTTGCTGGAACATGGGGCAGATCTTCGTTCAGTACAGACAATGCTTGGGCATGCCGATATTTCAACAACTCAGATTTATACACATGTGCTTCAGGAACGGTTGCAACAGCTTCATCAAAAATACCACCCGCGTGGGTGATGAGAGGATTTATGAAATATATTATTTTACTTGGTGACGGGATGTCTGATGAGCCGATAGCTGAACTTGGCGATAAGACACCCCTCGAAGTTGCAAAAACCCCCAATATGGATCGTCTGGCCCGTAATGGAAAAATCGGTCTGGCTGCAACGGTCCCGGCAGGATACTCTCCCGGAAGTGATGTCGCAAACCTTTCGGTTTTCGGTTACGACCCGGCGGAGTGTTATACCGGACGGTCACCGTTGGAAGCTGCCAGTATGGGTGTTGAACTAGCTCCCGAAGATGTTGCGTTTCGGCTCAATTTTATCTGGCTTGAGGCTCATTACGGTAAACTTTATATGGGGGATTTCTCTGCCGGACATATTTCGACTGATGAAGCGAGTCAGTTGATTGCAACTCTTCAGGAGGAGCTGGGCGGGGATGAATTCAATTTCTATCCCGGCGTTTCATATCGCCATCTGATGGTGTGGAAGAACGGTAAAGATCAGCTGATGTTTACCCCGCCGCACGATATTACGACCCACAGTATTGAAGGGTATCTTCCACAGGGTGATGGTGCTGAGGTTCTTCTTGATCTGACCAACTCGGCACAAATGCTTCTCAATAACCATCCGGTCAACAATCAGCGGGTCGCTGAACAGAAACTTCCGGCTAACTCAGTGTGGTTCTGGGGACATGGGCGT
>JAMOPE010000119.1 GCA_027064785.1 Geobacteraceae bacterium | reverse complement strand
GCTGAGTTCCGAAAGCTAGAATGAATAACTCCAGTTATTCCCAATCGAGCAAACGTTTCTCTCCATCCAGTGCCCGAATATCGGTGACATCCTCACTGACTTCGAGAACTCCCCGGTATTCCCCGGCATCATTGTGGATGGCGTAGTAGCGAATAAGGATAAATTTATCCTGCATCTGAATCCAGAAGTCGGCTTGATCCTTCTTACCACTGCGGAATTCATCAATAATTTTTTCGACGATATGGACACTTTCGGGAGGATGACAGTTTTTCACGTCACGACCAATAATCGCCGCTGAGCGGGGAAAGAACCGATCTTTTGCCCGGTTAAAAAAGCAGACCTTATTGTTTTCATCGACAAAAGTGATGTCAACAGGCAGATGATTAAATGCGAGTAAAGCCTGATCAAAACTGATATTTCCTGTTTCGAACCTGAGAGCATCAGCCCTTGGAACAACCGAGGAAGGCAGATTTTCCCCAATTTCAAGCCTCTCATTGTTCACTTTCTCTGGAGTTTCAATAAAAGAAAACCCATATTCAAAGCTTTGCTCGAACATCTCCTGCCAGTCTTTATCACCAACTGTCTCTGCTGCGACAGGATAGATAATCAGATCTTCTTTCTGCACCATCCCGATAACGAGAAAGAAATACCGGCTCATCTCGGTATTGAAATCGCTCCATTGACTGGAACGATCTTCAAGAATTGTGATGATCGTTTTCAGCTTTTTGCGAATATCGTCGTGGAGAGACCACATCACGGTCAGAGGGCGATAATTCGTCCAGATTTTTTCAAGATAGGGAAAAAGGATATTTTCTTTCTTGGTGTAGTGGAGCTCAAAGTCTGTCAATTCGCGAAATAGTGGCAGCAAGGTCGCTTGAACCTTGTCGAAAACATCCCCCTGCTGACGCTTGAAACTTTTCAGTACTTTCTTGATTTGATTCAGCTTGAAGACCAGGGCCTGGTTTTCGAGCATTAAAGAATAGAGGAATGACCCTTCGGCAGGTTTTTGCCATGGATATTTTTTAAGGCTGGAGTAAAAAACATTAAGGATTTTTTCAATATCCTGCTTGATCGTTTGCGGAGAAACTCCCATCCGAATCTGATGATCAGCCAACTCCAGCATATCGTATGGAGTTATCGCGTCGATAGCATCACGGTATTTCTTGATCAACTCTTTGCCACTTTCACCGTTCATCATCCCCAGAGAAAATGCGAGCAAATCTTCGATCCGTTTTTGGCTGTTACTCCTCAGCTTGGGCATCTCGTTTCCTTTTTATGGTTTGCAACTGTTCCCTGACACCATAATAAATTCTTACCGTTACGATAAGTGTATTATGTCTATTTTTTTAGAAATCTTGTAGAGTGTGCACTCTTTTTGACAGCATCTGAACCATTTTCCCACTCAGGACAAAAATGAAAGAAGGAACTCTCAAAGCAGACATGTTGCTAGTGTTGACAGCAATGATCTGGGGCTTTGCCTTTGTTGCCCAGCGGGTCGGAATGGATTATGTCGGTCCCTTCACTTTTAACGCAATTCGCTTTGCCCTCGGAAGCTTGTCACTACTACCAATAATCTGGCTCATGCAAAAAAGAGAATCGGTCAATAGCTCGGCTGATTCAAAAAAAAAGCCGGTCTTTGTTTGGGGAATCATCGCAGGAGCGGCACTGTTTTCCGGAGCCTCTCTGCAACAAGCCGGGATGGTCTACACAACAGCGGGGAAAGCAGGATTTATCACCGGTCTCTATGTTGTCATTGTGCCGCTGCTGGGACTGTTCTGGAAGCAGCGTCCAAGTATTGGGACATGGCTAGGGGCAATCATGGCGGCTGTCGGTCTTTATTTCCTAAGCATTACCGATGAATTCACAATTTCACTTGGCGATCTGCTGGTCTTACTCAGTGCTTTTTTCTGGTCGGGACACGTCCTGCTGATCGGCTGGCTTGCTCCGCGAACCGACTCACTCAAACTCGCTGCGGTCCAATTTGCCGTCTGTGCCGTCCTGAGTTTCATGACCGCATTAGCCATCGAAACCATCACCCTGACTTCAATCTGGCAGGGAATTATCCCGATTCTCTACGGCGGCTTCTGTTCTGTCGGGATCGCCTATACGCTACAAATCATTGCTCAACGCGACGCTCACCCTGCCCATTCAGCAATCATACTGAGCATGGAGGGGTTGTTTGCCGCCATTGGTGGCTGGCTGGTTCTGGGTGAGATTCTTTCACTGCGCGGGCTATTCGGTTGTGCGTTGATGCTTGCCGGGATGATCTTTTCCCAGTTATCTGGCTTATTCAAGAGGACTGACCCTGTATAGAGAACGGCAACTCCAAAAATATTCTCCAGCAAAGCCAGCGAGAGAAAAACTTTTTACTCTCCGCCAATCGTATTCGAGAAGAGAATATTCTGAAATATTAAAGAGCCGGGGGCAACTTGTTCCTCAGCTTGCCATCGTGGTATTCTTGTTTGTTGTTTAATTTCAAGCTACAAACAAAAGAACAGGAGCTCTCAGATGAATAAAACAGGATGGATCGGAATCGCAATGGTGCTTTTGTTGCTGGCAGGCTGTGCCAGTCCCAAAGTTTCCCAACACGGGCGGGTGGCTCCTGATCAGGATGTCATTGAAGGCGGACTGAGCAGTGGAGATATCCGGACAATGGCGGAGAAAATGGGACCGCAAATTCTTTCGATTCCGGAGATTGCCAACACTGATGGCGTCACCAGAATCGCTATCTCTCCGATGAAAAACAGCTCTCGTTTCATCATTGATATGAACATTTTTATGAAGAAATTACGTCTGGAATTAAGCCGCTATTCTGGAGGAAAGCTCCGCTTTTATTCTCAGAACAACGCGACAGGGACCCGCAACACCATCCTGAAAAACCGTCAGGAAGAGCAAATCTCTAAAGCACTGGACGGATTAGCAGAACAAATCGTCAACCTGCCGGTTGTTCAGAACAGTACCACCTCGATCAAGATGGCCATACTGCCGGTTTTAAATGTCAATTTTGTCCAGATGAATGCCGACAGTTTTGCCGCCATGTTACGTTCAAAAATTGTCGAACGCGCCAATGGAAAAGTCCTTTTTCTTATGCCGGGAGCAGAAAAGGGAGCCGACTACTACCTGACCGGACAATTTATTGCGGACAGCATGAAACAGGAAGGAATTGTTAACCTTCCCTCCTATATCAACCTGATGGATGAGCGAATTAAAAATGGCGAAAGC
>JAMOPE010000118.1 GCA_027064785.1 Geobacteraceae bacterium | reverse complement strand
CAGAATCCCACCGTGACCTGGAATCATTGTCCCCGAGTCTTTGACCTGACATGCCCGCTTTAACAACGATTCAAACAGATCACCGAGTTGCCCCATGACACCGAGAACCAGTCCGATCAAAACAGCACCGAAAACCCCGATTATCGGCAGGAACGTGTATTTAACGATCAGAACTGCCAAAATTGAACCGAATATCCCTCCGAGAGCCCCCTCAATACTTTTATTCGGGCTAACAGCAGGATAAAGCTTATTTTTCCCGAGACTTCGGCCAATGAAATAAGCAAAGCTGTCACAACTCATGACCACAATCAGGGTCATAAAAATCCACTCCTGACCTTGAGGCAACATTCGCAGTGGTATCAAGTGTCCGAGGAGAAACGGAAGGTAGACAAGACCAAGAATAATCCAGCCAAGCCGATTATGAACCTCAGTAATTTCGGGAAGGCGAAAAAGAAAGAGGAGTGAAAACAACAGCACCGCTCCTGTCAACAGCGGGAAAAGCAACGCCGTCTGTTGAAAAAACAGCAGAGGAACAACAGTTGCCCCGATAGTGGCAGAGAACCACTGCTCAAGCTGATGCTCATAGCCAAGGCCCATGCGGTTGAACTCAACCAAACTTAAAAAAAGAACAACCGTGATAAATAGTGTGAACAGTCCGGCTGGTGCATACCCCAGAAATAAGATCAAAACAGGCAAAGCGATGCCGGCTGTTATAAGTCGCTGTTTAATTGGTCTTCTCCTCTAACGCTTGAAGTTGCTCATCAGTGAGGCCGAAACGCCGCTTCCGGCTGCTATAATCATCAAGTGCTTTTTGCAATTCAGCCGCATCAAAATCGGGCCAGAGAACGTCGGTAAAGTAAAGTTCAGCATATGCCGCTTGCCAGAGCAGGAAATTGCTAAGTCTCACTTCTCCACTGGTTCTGATCATCAGGTCAGGTTCAGGCAGGTCTCCCGTATCGAGATGCAGGGAAAAAGTCTTATTATCAAGCTGATCGATATCGAGATCACCCTCAACAACCTGTCGTGCAATCTGTTTGGCGGCCCGCATAATTTCATCGCGACTCCCGTAGGAGAGGGCCAAAATCAATGTCAGAGCATTTCCCTGAGAAGTCTCCCTTTCAGCATCAGCCAACGCGGTTTGAATAGGTTCAGATAGACGGGAAAGGTCACCGATCACCCGCAGCCGAACCCCGTCATCAAGCATTTTCTGCCGTTGTGATGCCAGAAACTGGGTCAGTAATCCCATAAGAGCGTCGATTTCCTGACGCGGTCGTCCCCAGTTTTCAGAGCTGAAGGCAAACAGACTTAAGTAGCGAATCCCCTGTTTAACACAGGCATCAACAACCCGGATAACAGTTTCAACTCCCTGCTGATGCCCGGAAATCCGAGGTAAACCACGCTGCTTTGCCCAGCGCCCATTGCCATCCATGATAATGGCAAGGTGTTCCGGTATCGGAGATTTAATCATATTTATTTCATCGGTCATTATAAAAACCTGAATAATAGATTTCACTCGATCTGTGCAGAAATGTAATTGAGAAAAATAGCATGGGGTTAACAGAACAGCAAGTTATTGCTCCTCGATTGTTCGCGTTGACCATAAAAAAAGGGCGTTCAACAACGCCCTTTCAAAAAAAACTTTTTCTATAAATCAGTCAATGATTGCATGAACCGGACAGCTGTCGACACAGGCATAGCACTCAGTACAATCATCATTAATAATGTAAACATCCCCGGATTCAACAATCGCACCCACGGGGCACGTTTCTACGCAGGTCCCACAACCAATGCACTCATCATTAATACTCAGAGCCATCATTACTCCTTTTGTTTCGCAGAACTGATTATTAAATCAGACTTCCATAACCTCTTTTTCTTTGCTTTGCACAACACTATCGATCGTGCTGACAAAGTCGTCGGTCAATTGCTGAACATCTTTTTCACTACGCTTCAGGTCGTCTTCTGTGATCTCTTTCTCTTTTTCCAACATCTTCAACGTTTCGTTGGCATCACGTCGGGCATTACGTACCGAAATCTTAGCATCCTCAGCCATCCGTTTGATGATTTTCACCATCTCACGCCGCCGCTCTTCAGTCAAAGCCGGTACCGGAAGGCGGATCAACTGACCATCAGATGACGGCGTCAAGCCCAGATCAGCTTTGAAAATTGCCTTCTCAATATCGGGAATCAAGTTCTTTTCCCAGGGCTGAACAGTAATCAAACGGGCTTCAGGGACCGAAAGAGTCGCCACCTGACTAAGAGGAGTCGGAACACCGTAATAGTCAACTTTAACGTCGTCAAGCAAAGAGACGCTTGCACGACCGGTACGAACCTTGGCCATTTCCCTTTTCAAAGATTTAACCGCTTTATCCATAGATGTCCGGGCTTCACTCAAAATTTCTTTAATCATTCGTCGTTACCTCCCTTGACAATTGTTCCGATATTCTCACCGAGGACAACTTTCTTGATATTATCGCGCTGGGTCATATCAAAAATTATCATCGGCAGATTATTGTCCATACATAATGAAGTTGCCGTTGCATCCATCACCTGTAGCCCTTTTTGCAGGACTTCAAGATAGGTCAGTGTCGGCAATTTAACAGCATTCTTATCTTTCTTGGGGTCAGCTGAGTAAACACCGTCAACCTTGGTGGCCTTAA
Organism: Geobacteraceae bacterium; assembly: GCA_027064785.1. Lineage (GTDB taxonomy): Bacteria > Desulfobacterota > Desulfuromonadia > Desulfuromonadales > Geopsychrobacteraceae > Desulfuromusa. The sequence continues at coordinate 566 of JAMOPE010000118.1, read as the reverse complement.
GAATGACTTCAGCGTTGATTTCCATCGCCCGTAAACTGGCAGCGGTATCAGTGGTGAAATAGGGGTTGCCGGTTCCGGCACTGAAGATAACAACCCGTCCCTTTTCGAGGTGTCGAACAGCCCGCCGCCGAATGTAGGGCTCCGCGATCTGCTGCATATCGATAGCCGACTGGACGCGCGTCACAACACCCTGCTTTTCCAAGGCATCCTGCATCGCCAGACTATTCATGACCGTAGCCAGCATCCCCATGTAATCGGCACTGGCACGATCCATCCCTCTAGAGGATGCAGCCAACCCACGGAAAATGTTGCCGCCACCGATGACGACGGCAACTTCAACCCCCATACCGATCACCTCTTTTATTTCGCCGGCAATACCACTGATGACATCAGGATCAATTCCGTAACCCTGGTCACCGGCCAGAGCTTCACCACTGAGCTTCAGTAGAATTCGTCGATACTTCGTTGCCATCATACTGCTCCTGCTACATAAAAGGGGTTATAGACGTCGTTCCCATAAAAACGGGAGCAAATTATTTACTCATTGCAGCGACTTCAGCAGCGAA
>JAMOPE010000117.1 GCA_027064785.1 Geobacteraceae bacterium | reverse complement strand
TTCCCGCTCCCTGCGTCAGGCGGGGATTGACTTTGACCAGATTCTTGAAGCCGGTGACGGCCAGGAAGCCCTTGATGTTCTGGCTGCAAATCAGGTCGATGTCGTTTTAAGTGATATCAACATGCCCAATATGACCGGGCTCGAATTTCTGAAAGCAAAATCAGAGGATGACGCCATCAAAAACATCCCGGTAGTGATGATTTCAACTGAGACTGGGGCCGATATCATTGATGAGGCAAAATCTTACGGTGCTATCGGGGCGATCAAAAAGCCTTTCACCCCCGACGTTATCAATGAAACTCTGGGACCCCTACTTTAATCTAAAAACTGTCGTTATCTTGCCGGATGAGTTGCCACACCGGCAGCTCATCCGGTTTCTTAAGGAGTTTTTTAGTGAAATACGCTCAGGATATATCTGATTCAACTCAGGAGATTTTTTCCAGCATGGTGATGCTGGATGTTTCTTCAGGAGAGCCTTTCAAGCGAGACGATAGCAAGCTGATCAATAGCATTTCTGGGATTATCGGTCTTGCCGGTGCCGTCAAAGGAATGTTAGCAATTCACTTGCCTAACGAAGCTGCCATGGCAGTGACAACTGCATTTCTTGGAATGGATGTCGAAGAAATCGATGAAGACGTTTGTGATGCTATCGGGGAGCTGGCAAATATGCTCGGTGGCAGCATGAAATCAATTCTCGATCCTGCCGGCAGTGAAATTCAACTGTCAATGCCATCGGCAATACACGGTGAAGAGTACGCGGTTGACTGTCTCACCGATTCAGAATCGGTGACGGTACCGTTTGAATTTAATGGCCAGACTTTTATGGTTGAGCTACAACTCAGCCAAGGATAAATTAATTCTGCTTCGTTCTCGAAATTTTCAAAGGAAAAACTGTGGAATTTGCTAAAAAAATTGTGGAAACAACCGAAGAGATATTTAACACCATGATTTTCATGGAAATCTCTGCGGAAGATCCACTCGAACAAGGAAAGCAGGCTCTCGGTTGTCACATCTCGGCAATGATCGGGCTTTCCGGTGGCTTTTCCGCAATGCTCAGCATTCACTGTCCCGAAGCAATCGGACTGGGAATCGCAGGAGCAATGCTGGGGATGGATATCGATGAGGTCGATGCCGACGTCAAAGATGCCCTGGGGGAGATTGCCAACATGGTTGCCGGTGGCTTGAAAGAACGATTTGCTGCAGAAGATATCAACCTGGTTCTCGCAATTCCAACAACGGTATCGGGCAAATCATACACCATTGCTTCGCCAACCAAGAGCAATCGTGTCATCATCCCCTTCAGCATTGAAGCCGGTCAATTTTTTGTTGAGATGAAATACAATCTCAATTAACTCACCGACCATGATGAGGTTATTTTGGACCAGCGGGCTATTATCGATGTCGTCTGTAAATCAGGCGTAGAAAATCTTGCTGGGGAAATAGGGGCCCTCCTTGGGCAGGAGCTTATTTGCTCCGACATTCAGCTTAACCTCACCTCAAAAGAAAATCTGTTCAGCAATCTTGAACGTCATAAAACTGCCTTGACCCGCATGGTCATCGATGGAGATCTGCAGGGAGACTGCTTCCTCCTGACCCGCATGTCGGCAGCCGCGATCCTTGGCGGAACGCTGATTATGCTTCCAGATGACGTTATTGAAGAGAGTGCCCAGAGTGAGAAACTCGACGGTGAACTTGATGATGCTTTTGGTGAAGTTGCTAATATTATTGCCGGGGTGTTCACTCAAGCCTTTGTCGATAAATACAAAAAAAATCTCCGCTTCATCAAAAAAACTGTCGAAGAACTGATCCCGACAAAAATCGATGCCGCCAGTGATGAGCCGTTCCCACCGGGCAATTACTACGTTGCCAGCTGCAATATGAAAGTTGGCGATAAAGATCTCGGCCCACTTGAATTTGTCGTTCCTGCCTTCATTTTTGAACTTGAAGAAGCACCCGCAGATCCAGCCACCGAAGAAGCCGCACCGGCAGCAACTGAGGAACCTGCGGCACCAGCAGAAGAAGCAGTCCAGCCTGCAGAAGAACCTCCAGCAGCACCAGAACCGCAACCTGAGCCGGAACCTCCTGCTCCGGTAAAACCACCTTTTGCCGATGCAAAAAAACTGACCGATGTCGTGTTTAATGCTACGATTGCTCAGGTCGGCGAAGAGATTGGTGCACTTCTCGGTCAACCGCTGCAATGTGACGATATCCAACTGGTCATGACGACTAAGGCTGACTTCTTCTCTGATCATTGTATCGATAAATCGGTGATGAGCCACATGAAAGTCACCGGAGACCGCGAAGGTCTCGGCTTCATGGTCGTGCAGATTCCTGATGCCGTTGTGCTTGGTGGCACCTTGATCATGCTCCCGGAAGATCAGATTGAAGAACAAAAAAGCGGAGGGAAGCTGGATGGAGAAATCGAAGATGCCTATGGAGAAATTGCCAATATTCTCTCCGGCAGCCTGACCCAGACATTCCTTGATCGTTACCCGCAGCAAATCCGCTTTATCAAAACCGAGGCAGAGACAGTTGTCCCGACTAAAGTTGATGTCGCCTCAGACCAACCCTTCCCTGATGGAAAATATTACCTAGCATCCTTTGCCATCCACCTTGAAGGGCATGAGCTCCACAGAATCCTACTGATTTTCCCGGCTGAAGTTTTTGACCTTGATGATGCTCCGGTTGAAAGTGCCCAGGCATCATCCGACAGTTCGGCTGCAGCTGCACCGGCAGCAACATCAGGAGCATCAGCAGCCGGAGATACGAACGAGCCCGCCCCAGGAGAGTGGGGAGGACCACCGGTTGCAGGTGATGGCACCCCGGCAGAGGCAGGGACAACACCGGCATCAACGGGGAGTACTGGAGGCGGAGCAACAGCACCTGCGACAGAAGGAATATCCTCAACTGCATCGACAGCAACTCAGGAACCCACGGGTGCCCCGGTTGTCCTCGTGATCAGCGATCAACCGGATGATGCCAAACCATTTGTCGATATCCTTTCATCGGAAAATTACGAAAGTCGGGTCCTGACTTTTCAGGATGAGATTAGAGGATTGTTCCAGCAACATAAAATTTTAGGAATCTTACTGGTCATGGCACAGGTTGGAGAAAAAGGATTTGCTTCAGCAATTAAACTGCAATCGGCTGGACGTCCGTTACCACCCATTATCTTTGCCGGACCTGAGTGGACGCGTTCTGCTGTATTGCGGGCCGTAAAATATGGAGCAAAAGATATTCTTGTC
>JAMOPE010000116.1 GCA_027064785.1 Geobacteraceae bacterium | reverse complement strand
CTACAATGTCGGATGTCTGATGACCGGAAACCCGGTTTTCCGTCCCTGCACGCCCTATGGTGTGATGAAAATGCTCGAACATACCGGTGTCGATCTCAAGGGAAAAGAGGTTGTCATTGTCGGACGTTCTAACATTGTCGGCAAGCCGATGGCTCTCTTATGTCTGGCTGAGCACGCGACTGTGACAATTTGCCATTCACGAACCGCTGACCTACCACAGAAAGTTGCTGCTGCCGATGTTGTCATCGCCGCTGTCGGGCGACCAGAGATGGTCAAGGGGGACTGGATTAAAGAAGGTGCTGTGGTTATTGATGTCGGAGTAAATCGGGTCGGCGAAAAGAAACTGGTGGGTGATGTTGATTTTGCTGCGGCAAGTGAAAGAGCTGCTGCAATTACCCCGGTTCCCGGTGGTGTTGGCCCAATGACAATTACGATGCTGCTGTATAATACTGTGGAGAGTGCCAAGCGCCGGGCAGCTAAATTATAAAAGAAATAGATTGTTCTTTGGATTCCTGTTGTAGAGTGACCCGCAGATTTGCTACAACGGAACTTCAGGTTTTAATCGACTGCTATTGTAGCCGTCGTTGTTATGAATAAAGGAGCTGGATCAATGAAGATGACACCGTTAAACCAGATTCACCGTCAACTTGGAGCCCGGATGGTCGACTTTGGCGGCTGGGATATGCCGGTACAGTATTCGGGGGTCATTGCTGAACACCTTGCTGTTCGCGGTGCTGCCGGACTGTTTGATGTTTCCCATATGGGAGAAATCGAAGTATCGGGGGCACAGGCTTTTGATTTTCTTCAGTATGCGACCACCAATGATGTTGCCAAGCTTGTTGACGGGCAAATTCAGTACACTGCAATGTGTTACGAAACCGGTGGTGTTGTTGATGATCTGACTCTCTATCGTTTTGCGGCTGATCGTTACCTGTTGTGTGTTAATGCCTCAAACAGTGATAAAGATTTTGCTTGGCTTCAGGATCTTCTTAAGGGAAGCAATTTCACCGACGTCACCTTGGTGAATCGCAGTGATGAATATGCTCAGTTGGCACTTCAGGGTCCTCGTTCGGTTGAAATCCTGGAAAAACTGACGACATCTGATCTAGGTGCGATCATTTTTTACCATTTTGCAGAGGGAGAGGTTGCCGGGGTCAAAACAATTATTTCGCGAACCGGTTATACCGGTGAAGATGGTTTTGAGCTTTATTGTTCTACCACCGATGGTGTCAAATTGTGGGAAGAGCTGATGAAAGTGGGGGAACCGCTAGGTCTGTTACCTATTGGTCTTGGTGCGCGTGATACCTTGCGGCTAGAAAAAGCTTATGCGTTGTACGGGCATGAGATAACCGCTGAAATTATGCCGATAGAAGCACGTCTGGCATGGATTACTAAGCTTAAGAAAGGTCCTTTTGTCGGTCGTGATGCGATGATCAAAGCAAAAGAAGCGGGTCTGAAGCGGAAACTGATCGGTCTAACTTTGACCGCTTCGGGTGTGCCGCGTGAAGGGTATCCAGTCCTGTGTGACGGGAAGGACGTTGGTTATGTGACCAGCGGCACGATGTCTCCAAGTTTGAAAAAGGGGATTGCCCTTGCTCTGGTCGATTCAAGTGTTGCCGATAGTGATAAACCGCTTGAGGTCGGTATCCGTAAACGGCAGATTGGTGCTGAAAGAACTGTTCCACCATTTGTTAAATAAATGACAGCCTATGGGCTTTATCTATGAAGGAGGAGACGATGAATTTTCCAGAAGATCTTAAATACACAGAGGAGCATGAGTGGGTTCTGGTCGAGGGTGATGTTGTAGCAATCGGTATTACCGATTTTGCTCAGGATCAGCTTGGCGATGTTGTTTTTGTTGAGCTTCCAGAAGTTGGCGATACCGTCGAAGCTGGAAGTACTTTCGGTGTTGTTGAATCGGTTAAAGCCGTTTCTGATGTTTATGCTCCTGTCAGTGGTGAAGTTGTTGAAATCAACGAGGAGCTTCCTGATGAGCCCGAAGTTCTGAATACGTCACCCTACGAAGATGGCTGGATGATCAAAGTTAAGTTGGCTGACCTTTCCAGTCTTGATGATTTGATGGACGTGAAAGCATATCAGGAGTTTGTTGAAAAAGACTGATAAAACAATTTGTTAGCACCATATATTTAATATTTTAGTTGAAAGGGTAGCTATGCGTTATCTGCCTCATACTGATGCCGATGTGCAACAGATGCTGGATCAGATTGGAGTGGCGAAAATCGATGAGTTGTTTTCGGGGATTCCGGATAACTGTCGTTTAAAAAAACCGCTTGATCTTGCTCCGGCAAAATCTGAATCTGAAGTGCTGACTTTCCTGCAGAATTTAGCAGAACAGAACTCACGGACGTCTGACTGGGATTCTTTTCTCGGTGGTGGAGCTTACAACCACTTTATTCCGTCAGTTATCGATCAACTGGTCAGCCGCAGTGAGTTTTATACTGCTTATACGCCGTATCAGCCAGAAATCAGCCAGGGAACGTTGCAGGCGATATTTGAATTTCAGACGCTGATCTGTCAACTGACAGGGATGGATGTTGCCAATGCGTCGATGTATGATGGGGCATCAGCCTGTGCCGAGGCGGTGCTACTGACGATTCGTGCCGGTAAAAAACGCAAAAAAGTTCTCCTTTCAGAGGCACTACCACCCCAGTATCGTGAAACGGTTGCGACATATTGCCGTTATCTTGATGTTGAGTTGATTCCTGTTCCGGCCCGTGACGGTGTGACCGATGTGGCAAATTTGGAACAACTGCTCGACGATCAGATTGCTTCTGTTGTCGTTGGTTATCCGAACTATTTTGGCCAAATCGAGGATTTAGCTGCGATTGCTGCACTGACTCATGCTGCCGGTGCACGTCTGGTTGCGACTGTTGCTGAACCGCTCGCCTTGGCACTGTATAAGTCGCCCGGTGACTTAGGTGCTGATGTTGTTGTTGGAGAAGGACAGAGCTTCGGGATCCCGCTTTCCTATGGTGGCCCGGGGATTGGTTTCTTTGCCGTGCGTAAAAAAGATATGCGGGTTCTGCCCGGCCGACTGGTTGGTGAAACAACAGATCAGGATGGCAAGCGTGGTTTTGTTCTGACACTGGCGACACGGGAACAGCACATCCGGCGGGAGAAAGCGACATCGAATATCTGTTCCAATCAGGGGATGTGTATCCTGATGGTTGGAATTTACCTCGCGCTGCATGGTAAGCAGGGGTTGCGTAAGCTGGCTGAAATCAACTACGCAAAAGCGGC
>JAMOPE010000115.1 GCA_027064785.1 Geobacteraceae bacterium | reverse complement strand
TGATATTGTCAGTTGCCGTGTCACAAGAATAAAAAAATCCTTTCTTGAAGCTGAAATCTGTGAGGTTGTTCAACCCTCTCCAGTCCGGCAGCAGCCGGTGTGTCCGGTTGCGGGGGAGTGTGGTGGTTGCCAGTGGCAACATCTCCCATATCCTGAACAGCTGCGCTGGAAGGAATCTCTGTTTCGTGACTCACTGGTTCGTCAAAGTCATATTGATCCTGCTAAGGTTCTGCCTATTCTTACTGCGCCTCAGGAGTGGAACTATCGGAGCCGGATTCAGATTAAATGTGAAAAGCGGGGGGACACTTTTGTGACCGGTTTCTTTCGTCCCAGAAGTCACGACATCGTTGCCATAGATCATTGCCCGTTGATCGCCTCTGAACTTAATAATTTGCTCTACTCTTTTCGGCAATTATTTGACAATTCGGCATATGCCGCTCATATTTCACAAATTGATCTGATGGTCGATGACCGTAAGAAATCTGCCGCTGTGATCCATTATGCCGGGGATAAAATATCGGCACTGGTTGAGACAATTGAAGCGGCATCACTTCCCGCAGATATTCTTCTGCAGACCGAAACACGGCATAAACTTATGCCGGTGACGGGGCATGGGACTTTGACCATTGAGGTTGACGACCCGTCAATCCCTCTCGATTATTCGGCTGGAAGCTTTGCTCAGATCAATTTGGAGCAGAATCGTCGTATGGTCAAAAATGTTATTGATCTTGCCAGTCTGTCTGGAGCTGAAACCGTTGTCGATTTATTTTGTGGTATGGGAAATTTTTCGCTCCCTCTGGCAAAGCGGGTCGGTCAGGTTGTCGGTGTCGAAGCATCAAAATCTTCGATTAAAATGGCGAATAAAAATTGTAGACGGCAGAATATTAAGAATGCAACATTTTATAACCGATCTGCTGTTGGTGCGTTGACATTTTTTTTACAACAGCGACCTGTTGATCTCGTTGTCCTCGATCCACCGCGCAGTGGGGCAATCGAAGTGATGAAAGAACTTATTGATCGACCTATTAAACGAATCATTTATGTCTCATGCGATCCACAAACTCTGACGAGAGACCTGAAAATCCTTGTCAAGGGTGGCTACGAACTGGTATCAAGTCAACCAGTCGATATGTTCCCGCAGACACACCATTGTGAGAGCATAACTTTGTTACAGCGACCCTGATGGTTTTTGATCTGTTTAAATTGTGTGCAGCATTATCAGTGGTTGGTTATTTTTTGGGCACTCTTCGGTCCGAAAATAGTTTGCGCTTGGAAGAATGTTCGCTCTATTCACTGTTCCGTTCGGTCGTTAACCGGTTTGTGGCAGTTTTCTTCTCTATCAGTTAAAAAATAATAAATTCTGAGGCTTGGCTTGTTCTTTGCTTTATCAGAATAAAAGCAGCGAGGATACGATCGTTTATAAGCAACGAAGGAGGTTTTAATGCGGAAAGTTGAAGCAATCATCAAACCGTTTAAGCTTGATGAAGTGAAAGAAGCTCTAAACGAAATTGGTATTCAGGGAATCACTGTCAGTGAGGTTAAAGGCTTTGGTCGCCAAAAAGGGCATACCGAGCTTTACCGAGGTGCCGAATATGTTGTTGATTTTATCCCTAAAATCAAGATGGAAATCATCGTTGCTGATGATATTGTTGCGCAGGTTGTTGATGCTATTGCTGACGCAGCGAAAACAGGTCGAATCGGTGACGGTAAGATTTTTGTGACCCCGATTGACGAAATCGTCCGTATCCGCACCGGGGAGCGGGGCGAGGACGCAATTTAATTTATAATTCAAGAGATTGTTTTCTGGTCAGTATAGTTTTCAACAAATATTTAAAGGAGCGGTAAAAATGACACCACAAGACGTTGTTAAGTTTGCAGAGGAAAATGAATGCCTGATGGTCGATTACAAGTTTCTCGACTTTGTCGGAATCTGGCAGCACTTCAGTGCTCCGATTGATCAGTTCAGTGAAGATACCTTTGAGGATGGGATAGGTTTTGACGGTTCTTCAATTCGCGGCTGGCAGCCAATCCACAATTCTGACATGCTTTTGGTTCCTGATCCAACGACCGCAAAAATTGATCCATTTATCCAGGTAACAACTCTCAGTCTTATCTGCGACATTATGGATCCCATTACTCGTGAAGGGTACAGTCGCGACCCCCGTTTTATCGCTAAAAAAGCGGAAGCATTTCTAAAGTCTACAGGGATTGCTGATACCGCTTACTTTGGTCCTGAAGCCGAATTCTTCATTTTTGATGATATTCGTTATGCTTCCAGTGCTAATGAATCATTCTATTCGGTCGATTCAATTGAGGGTGCCTGGAATACCGGGCGTGAGGAATTTCCAAATCTTGGCTACAAACCACGCCACAAAGAAGGTTACTTTCCTTGTGCTCCCACGGATTCACATGTCGATCTTCGCAATGAAATCGTACAAGTATTAAAAAGTGTTGGTATCGTCGTTGAAGTTGTTCACCACGAAGTTTCCACCGGTGGTCAAAATGAAATTGGTATCAGGTTTAATTCCCTTTTGATGATGGGTGATACCCTTAAATGGTTTAAGTATATTGTTAAGAATGTTGCTCATCGTAACGGTAAAACAGCCACTTTTATGCCAAAACCAATTTTTAATGATAATGGTTCCGGGATGCATTGCCATCAGTCTCTGTGGAAAGATGGCAAGAACTTGTTCGCCGGTGACGGTTATGGTGGGTTGTCCAAGACCGCAATGTACTACATTGGTGGCATCATAAAGCATGCTAAAGCGCTCTGTGCATTTACCAACCCGACAACCAACTCTTACAAGCGTTTGGTTCCGGGATTTGAAGCGCCAATTAATCTGGCATATTCCAACCGTAATCGTTCTGCTTCACTGCGGATTCCAGTTGCTAGCAGCGACAATGGTAGAAGGATTGAATATCGTACCCCTGATGCTTCTGCAAATGGCTACATGGCCTTTGCTGCTCAATTGATGGCAGGACTGGATGGAATTGAAAACAAGATTGATCCAGGTCAACCATTAGATAAAGATATCTATGGTTTGTCACCGGAAGAACTTAGAGATATCCCTGTCGTTGCCTCTTCTCTTGAAGATGCCCTGGATCATCTGGAAAAAGATCATAATTTTCTGCTGAAAGGTGATGTCTTTACCGATGATGTTATCGATATGTGGATCAGTTACAAACGTTCCGCTGAAATTGATCCGGTACGGATGCGTCCATGCCCGGAAGAGTTTGCTCTTTACTTCGATTGCTAGTTTATC
>JAMOPE010000114.1 GCA_027064785.1 Geobacteraceae bacterium | reverse complement strand
CGGTTCACCAGCGGGTCCAACCATCGACTGCAAACCAAACGCAATACCCGTCCCTTGAATAACAGCAAGCAGGATGGTTCCATAGCGTGTATATTCGGTAATTTTCTTGCGCCCTTGCTCACCGTCTTTGGACAGCTTTTCTATTGGCTCAAAAACAACGGTCAAAAGCTGCAGAATGATCGATGAACTGATATATGGCATGATACCCAAAGCAAATACAGTCATCCGCTGCAGTGCACCGCCAGTAAAGGCACTCACCAATCCAAGCAATGTCCCTTCAGTCCCTTCGAAAAACTTTGCGAGGACGTGGGCATCGATACCGGGAGTTGGTACGTGACAACCGACCCTGTAGACAGCGAGCATTCCCAAAGTAAAGAGAATCCGCTTCCGCAGTTCAGGAATTGCCAGAATATTCTGCAGTGTCGACATCCCTAGAGAACCTCGACTTTACCGCCAGCAGCTTCAATTTTCTCAGCAGCTACTTTGCTGAATTTATGGGCCTGCACGGTCAATGATTTTGTTAACTCACCATCAGCAAGGATTTTAATGCCATCCTTGATACCGTTAACCAGGCCAGCCTTACCATATTGCTCAAGATCAACTACCGTGCCGGCATCAAACGCTTCCAGATCACGCAGGTTCACAAGGTTATAAACCTTCCTATTCCTAGAGACAAAGCCACGCTTTGGAATCCGACGTTGTAAAGGCATCTGTCCACCCTCAAACCCCGGCTTCACACCACCGCCACTACGTGCATTTTGACCTTTATGACCCTTACCGGAGGTCTTACCACTACCGGAACCAGGACCGCGACCGATACGTTTTCTATTTTTTGTTGAACCGGGAGCCGGTTTCAGATTGCTTAAATCCATCATACTATCCTCTGCGAATTATCAGTCTTCTACCGCAACCATATGTTCAACTTTTCGGATCATCCCGCGAACTTCCGGGGTGTCCTGCAAAGTAACTGTCTGATGCAGACGATTTAATCCAAGACCTTTAAGGACTTTTCCAAAGTAGGCCTTGCGACCAATCGGACTTTTTTTCAGGGTAACTTTTACTTCCGCCGCCATTGTTCTGTTCTCCTAGATCAGAAAATCTCAGTCCTTGACAATACCACGACGGGCATTAATTTCTTCAGGGCTCTTGAGCATTTTCAGAGCACTAATTGTAGCCTTTACGACATTGTGAGGGTTGTTCGAACCCAGACATTTTGTCAGAATATTGCCGATACCAACAGCTTCTAATATCGGACGGACAGCGCCACCGGCAATAACTCCTGTACCTTTAGACGCAGGCTTGAGAAGAACCTTCCCGGCACCATACTTGCCAATGACATCGTATGGAATCGTTTTGCCATCCTGTATCGGGACGAAAATCAGGTTTTTCTTCGCCTGCTCAACACCCTTACGGATCGCCTCTGGTACTTCTTTAGCCTTACCAAGACCATAACCGACATGACCATTCCCATCACCGACAACAACCAGTGCGGAGAAACTAAAACGACGGCCACCTTTGACAACTTTCGAGTTACGGTTGATATGAATGACCCTGTCGGTCAATTCTAATTCATTGGGATCAATGTGCAGCACAAACCTTCTCCTCTACAGCTTCAATCCGGCTTCTCTAGCAGCATCAGCAAGCGCTTGAACACGCCCTTGATACAGGAAACCGTTACGGTCGAAAACGACACTGGTAATATTCTGGTCAAGAGCTTTTTTGGCAATAGCACTACCAACAGCTTTTGCCGCTTCGACATTACCGCCACTTGTCATATCTACATCAGCCCCGAGGGTTGAAGCAGCAACCAAAGTCTTACCGGTTGTATCTTCAATGATCTGGGCGTAAATGTGCTTGGCACTACGAAAAACGGAGAGCCGAGGGCATTCACTGGTTCCACGTATTTTTTTTCTGACCCGTGCCTGACGCTTTAATCTGGACAGGCGTCTTTTTTGGGAAACATCCACAGTTATGCTCCTTACTGGAATTCTATCTTACTTACCGGCTTTACCAGCCTTACGCACGATATGCTCATCGACATACTTAATACCCTTGCCCTTGTAAGGCTCAGGCTTACGGAATGAACGAATCTTTGCTGCGGCAGAACCGACAAGCTGCTTGTCTATCCCCTTAACGGAGAGCTTAGTCTGCTTTTCAACCTCTACAGTAATTCCCTCTGGAAGCGCATAAACGACCGGGTGAGAATAACCAAGAGAGAGGGTCAGCTGTTTACCACTGATTTCAGCCCGGTAACCGACACCATTAATTTCTAGATCTTTTTGGAATCCAGCCGTCACGCCAATGACCATATTATTGATCAAGGCACGAGTTAAACCATGGAGAGCACTGTCATCCTTGCTGTCAGACGGACGAGTCACATTGATCTGATCGGTCTCAACAGCAATCGTCATACGCTCATGCAGATCCTGGGTCAATGTCCCCTTTGGACCAACGACGGTCATGGTATTTCCATCAAGCGAAATCTTGACGCCTGCAGGAATAGCGACTGGCAATTTACCTATACGTGACATTGTTGAAGCTCCTTGTTGCTATTACCAGACAGTACAAATAACTTCGCCACCAACTTGTGCCTGGCGCGCAGTAACATCATCAAGAACACCCTTTGATGTCGACAGAATCGAAGCACCGAGGCCATTCTTTACCCGCGGAATCTCATCCTTGCCGACATATACACGACAGCCGGGGCTCGAGATGCGCTTGATTTCGTGAATAACGGGAACCTGATTACCGTCATACTTTAGATAGATACGCAGGATTCCCTGCTTATCATCAGTAATAACTTTGATATTTTTGATATAACCAAGGTCTTTCAATACCGTTGCAACTGCGACCTTGGAATTACTCGATGGCATATCGAGCTTTGCATGACCAGCCATTCCGGCATTTCTAATCCGGGTCAGCATATCCGCCATCGGATCTGTCATAGACATAGGTGGTTCTCCTTCTTGCTGTTACCAGCTGGACTTGACAACACCAGGAACTTTTCCCTCAGATGCCAGTTTCCGCAGACATATTCTGCACATATCAAACTTACGATAATAAGCGCGTGGACGGCCACATATCGGACAGCGATTATACTCACGAACCGCAAACTTCTTGGGCCGTTTTGCTTTGGCAATCATCGATTTCTTCGCCACAATATCCTCCGCTCTTAAGCTTTATTTTCTAAACGGCATGCCGAGACCAGTCAGCAGTGCGCGACCTTCCTCGTCATTTTTTGCCGTTGTAACAATAGTAATATTCAACCCGGAGACCTGAGCAATCTTATCCAAATCAATTTCGGGGAAGATCAGCTGCTCACGAATACCAAGTGTATAGTTACCGCGACCATCAAAAGCCTTTGGAGAAATACCCTTGAAGTCACGAACACGCGGCAATGCAACGTTGATCAGACGGTCGAGGAATTCCCAAGCACGATCCTGACGCAATGTAACACACGCACCAATTGACATTTCTTCACGCAGTTTAAAGCCTGCGATCGATTTTTTAGCTTTTGTGATTACAGCTTTCTGACCACTGATTTTTGCCAGCTCATCGACAGCTGACTCAAGCAGTTTAGGATTCTGGATAGCTTCACCAAGACCCATATTCAGAACAACTTTTTCAATGCGAGGAACTTCCATTACTGACTTGTACTGGAATTCCTTCATCAGGGCAGGTACTTGCTCCTGAAGATATGCCTGTTTCAACCTGGCCATCGAACTCTCCGTTTATTTATCAACACTCTCGTTACATTTTTTGCAGTAACGAGATTTGCTACCATCTTCAAGTACTCGAATACCTGTGCGGGTTGCCTGGTTACATGAACCACACACCAACATGACATTTGAAATACTCAGCGGCGCTTCCTTTTCAACAATGCCACCCTCAGGATTTAACTGATTCGGACGAGTGTGGCGCTTAACGACGTTGATACTTTCAACGACGACGCGACCTTTCGCAGGAAAGACACGTAAAACCTTACCGGTTTTACCCTGATCTTTACCCGCGATAACTTTAACCATGTCATCTTTCTTGACATGCAGTTTTACAATAGACATCGCTTTGACTCTCCACTAAAAATATTTATAAAACTTCGGGGGCCAATGAAACGATTTTCATAAAGTGCTTCGCCCGCAGTTCTCTGGCGACCGGTCCAAAGATCCGAGTACCAAGAGGTTCATTACCAGTACTGACAACAACAGCTGAGTTGCCATCGAAACGGATAAAAGAACCATCTGGCCGTGAAATCTCCTTGGCGGTACGTACAACAACCGCCCGGACAACGTCACCCTTCTTAACTTTAGAGTTAGGTAACGCTTCTTTGACACTACAAATGATTATATCGCCTATACTGGCGTACTTACGCTTCGATCCCCCGGGAACCTTAATACAACAAAGTTTCTTGGCCCCTGAGTTATCGGCAACACTAAGTATTGTCTGCATCTGGATCATGACTTAAATCTCCTACGCGGTAACCGCTTTTTCCAAAATCTGCCGCACGCGCCAACGCTTACCTTTAGACAACGGTCTCGATTCAACAATGAGAACCTTGTCACCAATGCCACAGCTGTTTTCCTCATCGTGAGCTTTGCAGCTGACCTTACGCTTGATGAACTTCTTGTAAACGCTGTGCTTAACCAGATCATCGACCCTGACAACGACAGTTTTGTCCATCTTGTCACTGACAACAACGCCGACGCGGGTCCTTCTGTTACCTCGTTCTTTGCTCATTATTCCTCACACACACTAAGCATTCAATTTGCTGGACAATACAGTTTTCACACGTGCAACATCTTTACGCAGCTGTGAAACGCGTGCTGTATTCTCCAGATGTCCAGTATGCAACTGAAATTTAAGATTAAATAATTCCTGCTGCAACTCTTGTGTTTTTATCTGTAATTCTTCAACACTGAGATCTTTGATTTCACTAACTTTCATCGCCAACCTCTCTTTTCACAAACCGGGTTCTCATTGGCAGTTTATGTGCGCCCAAACGGAAAGCCTCACGTGCGACTTCCTCTGTAACGCCCTGCATTTCATACAGTATATGACCAGGCTTGACAACTGCGACCCACTTTTCCGGTGAACCTTTACCCTTACCCATCCGAGTTTCTGCAGGCTTACTGGTTAACGGTTTATGAGGAAAAGAACGTATCCAAATCTTACCACCCCGCTTGATGTAACGGGTCATGGCACGACGAGCGGCCTCGATCTGACGCGCAGAAAGCCAACCGCACTCCAGTGCCTGCAACCCGTAATCACCGAAATTGACTTCGGTGCCACGGGATGCCTGACCGGTCATCCTTCCAGTAAACTGCTTTCTACGTTTAACCTTTTTCGGCATTAACATGACAAGCTACTCCTGATCAGCCAGCTGGCTGTGCTTTATCTTTACCAAGCACCTCACCTTTAAAGATGAGTACTTTTACACCAATAATACCGTAGGTTGTCTTGGCTTCAGCAAAACCATAGTCGATATCAGCACGCAGTGTGTGCAAAGGAACACGTCCCTCGCGATACCACTCAGTACGACTCATCTCTGCACCACCAAGGCGACCGGCACAATTAATTTTAATCCCTTTTGCTCCAAACTTGAGAGCCATGCTGACACTGCGTTTCATGGCACGACGGAATGCAACCCGTCTTTCCAATTGCAAGACAACATTTTCAGCAACCAATTGAGCATCAACTTCAGGTTTACGAACTTCCTGAATATTGATGAAACACTCATCGTCAGTGATTTTAGCGAGGTCTCTTTTCAGCACCTCAACTTCAGCACCTTTTTTACCGATGATGATTCCTGGACGTGCAGCAAAGATATTAATCTTCACCTTATTAGCAGCACGCTCCAACTCAATCTTTGAAATGCCGGCGTGATACAGGCGCTTCTTCAAAAAATCACGCAACTTCAAATCAGCGTGCAACTTTTCAGAATAATCTGAATCCGCATACCAGCGGGACAACCACGTCCGGTTAATACCCAGACGAAATCCTATCGGATGAACTTTCTGGCCCAAAGGGATACCTCCTCGACTTACTTCACATCCAGAACCACAGTAATGTGGCTGGTAGGCTTACGAATTCGGCTGGCACGTCCCTGAGCACGTGGCATAAAACGTTTGAGCACCGGGCCCTGATCAACCATAACCGTTTTTACAAACAGTCTATCGACATCAGAGACACCACCCTGCTCAGCGTTAGCAACAGCTGATTTCAACAGTTTGGATAAAATGGGAGCGGTCTTTTGCGGGGAAACCTGCAGGATATTCATCGCATCCTGGATTCCCTTACCACGCACCATATCTACTACAAGTCTCGCCTTACGCGGCGAAAGACGTACGTTCCTTAATTTTGCTTGTACTTCCATCTCTTGGAACTCCTGTCAGAATACGCGGTAATCTATCTGACCTTGCTTTTTCTGTCATTGCCGTGCCCGTAATAAGTACGAGTCGGCGCAAATTCACCAAGTTTGTGTCCAACCATATTCTCACTGACAAACACCGGGATAAACTTCTTGCCATTATGCACGGCAAAAGTCAAACCGACGAACTCAGGAATAATGGTGGAACGGCGTGACCACGTCTTAATAACCTTGTTACGACTGTTGTCACCTTCGAGGTCAACATGACGCAACAGGCTTTCCTGTACATATGGTCCTTTTTTAATTGATCTTGCCACGATCGTCTCCTAAAGCCTGATTTACTTTTTATTTCTACGACGTACAATAAATTTATCGGTTCGTCTATTTGTCCGGGTCTTATAACCCTTTGTCGGAACACCCCAAGGTGTAACCGGGTGACGACCACCGGAGCTTTTACCCTCACCACCGCCATGTGGGTGATCAACAGGGTTCATCGCAACACCCCGAGACTGCGGACGTTTACCTAGCCAGCGGTTACGACCGGCCTTACCAATCTTGATTTTCTCAAAATCGAGGTTGCCGACCTGACCAACAGTCGCACGGCAATCCTGCATAACCAAACGAACTTCGCCTGAAGGGAGCCGCAGCTGGGCATAACGACCTTCCTTAGCAGCAATCATGGCATATGCACCAGCACTACGTGCCAACTGACCACCTTTACCAACCTTCAATTCAACATTATGTACCCAAGTACCCAATGGAATCGAACGGATTGTCATTGTATTCCCGGGACGAATATCAGCGGAATCACTTGCGACGACCGTATCACCAACGTTCAAGCCATTTGGTGCAAGAATGTAACGCTTTTCACCGTCAACATAAAACAGTAGGGCAATACGAGCACTGCGATTCGGATCATACTCGATCGCTGCGACCTTTGCTGGAACCTCTAACTTGTCCCGCTTAAAATCAACAATCCTGTACTGACGCTTGTGACCACCACCAGTATGACGCTTTGTAATACGCCCGGAGTTATTACGGCCACCGGAACGCGTTAACGGTGCCAGCAGTGACTTCTCTGGTTTGCTCTTTGTGATCTCTTCGAAAGTCGAAGAGGTCATATGACGCCGACCATCCGAGGTTGGTTTAAATTTTTTGATACCCATAATAACTACTCCGTACCTGTAAAGCGAATCGCTCTACACACCATAAAAATCTATATTCTGACCCTCTTGGAGAGTCACATATGCCTTTTTCCAGTTATTACGCTGACCCAAATTGGCACCAACCCGCTTCACCTTACCGCGGAACTGAATCGTGTTAACCGACTTAACCTTGACATCAAACGCTTTTTCGACCGCTTGCTTGATCTCGATTTTATTTGCGTTGCGATTAACTTCGAATGTCACAACTTGCGCTTCTTCCTTAAGCAAGTTTGCCTTTTCCGAGATTAAAGGCTTACAGATGATTTCATGAAGAGGTTTCATTTTTCCAGAGCTCCTTCAATCTCGGCAACTGCAGCTTCAGTCAAAATGAGATTTGGGTACTTAAGGATGTCGTAAACATTAACACCCTCAGCACGCAGCACCTTAACGTTACGCAAATTGCGAGCAGACAGTTCAACCTTGGGATCAGACTGATCAATAACAACCAAAACACCTTCAACTTCAAAACGTTTCAGTAGCTGATCGAAAGACTTCGTACTGATCTTATCCAGCGAGAACTGATTAATAACCACCAGCTTCTCCCCCTGAAAACGGGTTGACAAGGCACTGCACAAAGCAAGCTTTTTAACCTTACGATTCAGTTTGAACGAATAAGAACGCGGTGAAGGACCAAAGGCAGCACCACCACCAACAAAATGCGGAGCACGAATTGTACCCTGGCGTGCGTTACCCGTACCTTTCTGGCGATACGGCTTTTTACTGCCACCTGCTACGGCACTACGGTTCTTCGTTGCAGCAGTTCCTTGACGGCGCGCGGCAAGCTGATAACGAACCATATCATGCAGAAGATACTCTTTAACCTCAGTATTAAAAACACCATCAGCTAACTCACGTTCGCCAACTTGTTTTTTATCCTGGTCATAAATTGTGACTGTTGCCATTTATCTACTCCTGATCCGTCGAGACTACGCTTTAATCCCTTTACGGACTTCAATCAAACCATTCTTTGGACCGGGAACGGCTCCACGAACAAAAATCAGATTCTGCTCTGGACGGACAGCAACAACAATCAGATTTTGTGTTGTCACTCGGACATTTCCGAGTTGTCCAGGCATTTTCTTGCCTTTAATAACTTTTGCCGGCCACGCTGACTGCCCGATAGCACCGGGACGTCTCTTAAACATGGAACCGTGACTGGCACGACCACCGGAAAAACCCCAACGCTTAATTACACCCTGGAAGCCCTTACCTTTACTCGTTCCGGTCACATCAATGCGATCGCCAGGAGAGAAGATATCGCAAGCCAGCTGATCGCCGACGGCACATTCACCCTCAAGACTGAATTCGCGTACATAAGTGAAGGCGCCCTTGCCGGCTTTCTTGAAGTGACCCATTTCAGGCTTATTCACCCGCTGAGCACTTTTCTCTACAAAGCCAAGCTGAACGGCCTCATAGCCATCTGCTTCACGAGTTTTCTTTTGCAGCACCATGCATGGACCGACTTCCAGAACAGTGACTGGAATTCGTTGTCCATCAGCGGCAAAGATTTGACTCATGCCTATTTTTTTTCCTAATAATCCGTTGGTCATCGTTGTGCCCTTAAATCGTTAAAAGCGCTACGCCTAGAGCTTTATTTCTACGTCAACACCAGCCGACAGATCGAGCTTCATCAGTGCATCGACAGTCTGCTGGGTCGGCTCCATAATGTCGAGTAACCGCTTATGAGTACGGATCTCGAACTGCTCACGACTTTTCTTATCTACGTGTGGACCACGCAGCACACAGTATTTATTAATCACTGTAGGCAACGGGATCGGTCCGACCAGGCGAGACCCAGTCCGTTTCGTTGTATCAACAATCTCGGCTACGGCAAGATCGAGCAAACTGTGATCATAAGCCTTAAGACGAATTCTAATCTT
The DNA here is from genome assembly GCA_027064785.1 of Geobacteraceae bacterium. Lineage (GTDB taxonomy): Bacteria > Desulfobacterota > Desulfuromonadia > Desulfuromonadales > Geopsychrobacteraceae > Desulfuromusa. The sequence goes on along the minus strand of JAMOPE010000114.1, from coordinate 7,418 downwards.
CTGTGTAGACATTAATTCTTACCTCGTTTTACTCGATAACTTCACTCACCACACCGGCGCCAACTGTACGGCCACCTTCGCGGATTGCAAAGCGCAGTTCTTTGTCCATAGCGATCGGGGTGATCAACTCGGCGGTCATTGCAATGTTATCACCGGGCATAACCATCTCGACACCTTCGGGCAATTCTACGATTCCGGTCACGTCGGTGGTCCGGAAATAGAATTGGGGTCGATAGCCTTTGAAGAATGGGGTATGACGACCGCCTTCTTCTTTGGTGAGAATGTAGGCTTCGGCCTTGAACTTGGTGTGCGGGGTGATGCTGCCGGGCTTGGCGAGAACTTGACCACGCTCGATGTCATCACGCTTTACGCCGCGAAGCAGGATACCGCAGTTGTCACCGGCTTGCCCCTGATCGAGAAGCTTGCGGAACATTTCAACACCAGTGACGACGGTCTTCTGGGTTTCTTTCATTCCGACGATCTCGACTTCTTCCTGAACTTTGATGATTCCGCGCTCGACACGACCGGTGGCGACTGTACCACGACCGGAGATGGAGAAGACGTCCTCAACGGGCATCAGGAAGGGGCGATCAATGGCGCGCTCTGGCTCTGGAATGTAGCTGTCTACGGCTTCCATAAGCTCGAGAACTTTGTCTTTTCCGATTTCGTCGTCACGCCCTTCGAGGGCTGCGAGGGCGGAACCGGCGATGACGGGAATATCGTCGCCCGGGAAGTCGTAGCTGGAAAGCAGCTCCCGAATCTCCATGTCGACGAGCTCGAGGAGCTCTTCGTCATCAACCATGTCTGATTTATTCAAGAACACGACCATTGCGGGGACACCAACCTGACGGGCGAGCAGGATGTGCTCACGGGTCTGAGGCATGGGGCCGTCAGCTGCAGAGACGACAAGGATTGCTCCGTCCATCTGGGCTGCTCCGGTAATCATGTTTTTAACGTAGTCGGCGTGACCGGGGCAATCGACGTGTGCATAGTGACGGTTGTCGGTCTCGTACTCGACGTGAGCTGTGGCGATGGTGATACCGCGCTCGCGTTCTTCGGGTGCGTTGTCGATCTGATCAAATGCTTTCACTTCACCACCACCGGCTTTTTCGGCCAGTACTTTGGTGATTGCAGCTGTCAGCGTGGTCTTGCCGTGGTCAACGTGACCAATCGTACCAATGTTGACGTGCGGCTTTGTCCTTTCGTACTTTTCCTTGGACATATCTAGCTCCTCTCCTCGGTCTAACCGTTGACCTTGGCGATAATTTCTTCACTAATTGCTTTTGGTGCCTGATCGTAATGATCAAAGACCATTGAATATGTTGCCCGACCCTGAGTTGCACTACGCAAATCGGTCGCATAACCGAACATACTTGACAGCGGTACATGTGCTTCAACAACCTGAGCGCCACCACGTGCATCCATACCCATGACACGACCGCGGCGACTATTCAAGTCACCGATGACGTCACCCATATATTCTTCAGGAACAACAACCTCGACTGCCATGATTGGCTCAAGCAAGGCAGGAGCAGCTTTTCTTGCACCCGCCTTAAAGCCCATAGATCCAGCGATCTTAAATGCCATTTCAGAAGAGTCAACATCATGGTATGACCCATCAAAACAGGTAACTTTAACATCGACGATCGGGAAACCTGCAAGCACGCCATTCTCAGATGCTTCCTCAGCACCCTTACCGACAGCAGGGATATATTCACGGGGAATAACGCCACCCTTGATCTCGTCAATAAACTGGAAGCCATCTCCCGGCTCACCCGGCTCAAGACGCAACCAACAGTCACCATACTGACCACGACCACCGGACTGACGTACGAACTTACCCTGCACCTCAACAGCCTTGGTAATCGATTCACGGTAGGCGACCTGAGGGGCACCAACATTACACTCGACCTTAAACTCACGCTTCATCCGGTCGACGATAACATCAAGGTGCAGCTCACCCATACCGGAAAGAATTGTTTGCCCGGTCTCTTCGTCAGTGCGAACCCGCAGCGAAGGATCTTCCGCAAGCAACTTACCGAGAGCAACACCCATCTTTTCCTGGTCAGCCTTAGTTTTAGGCTCAACAGAAAGGTGGATAACCGGCTCAGGGAACTCCATCGTTTCGAGAAGCGATGGGGCTTGAAGATCACAGAGAGTATCACCGGTGGTGGTATTTTTCAAACCAACTGCAGCCGCGATATCGCCTGCATAGACCTGCTTAATCTCTTCGCGCTTATTCGCATGCATTTTCAGCAAACGACCAAATCGCTCTTTTTTACCTTTGGTTGAGTTAAGTACAGTCGTCCCCGACTCTGCGACTCCGGAATAGACCCGGAAGAAGCTCAACTGACCGACAAAAGGGTCAGTCATAATCTTAAATGCAAGCGCTGCAAACGGCGCATCATCGTCGGCTGGACGTACAAGCTCTTCGCCACTGTCCGGATCAACACCTTTAATCGGGTCAACGTCAAGTGGAGACGGCATGTAATCAACAACTGCATCAAGGAGGGTCTGCACACCTTTATTCTTAAACGCACTGCCACAAAGAACTGGACAGAAATTTATTTTTTGAGTACCGATACGAATTGCCGTCTTGATTTCCTCAAGCGTCAACTCTTCACCAGCCAGATATTTTTCCATCATCTCGTCATCATGAGATGAAATTTCTTCCAATAACGCTTCACGAGCAGCTTCAACATCATCGACCATGTCAGCCGGAATATCGATAACTTCGAATTTTGCGCCCATCGACTCGTCATCCCAGACAATGGCTTCCATTGTCACCAGATCAACAAGACCGCGGAAATTCTCCTCGGCACCAATCGGCAACTGGAGAGGCAGCGGGTTTGCACCAAGGCGGTCACGAATCATCTCAACGCCACGAGTAAAATCGGCACCGGTACGATCCATCTTATTAATAAAAGCAATCCGCGGAACACCATATTTGTCAGCTTGACGCCAGACTGTTTCAGACTGAGGCTCCACACCACCAACTGAACAGAACACAGCAACCGAACCGTCAAGAACCTTCAGTGAACGCTCGACTTCAATGGTAAAATCGACGTGACCGGGAGTATCAATGATATTAACACGATGGTCTTTCCAGAAACAGGTTGTCGCGGCCGAGGTGATTGTAATACCACGCTCTTGCTCCTGCTCCATCCAGTCCATGGTTGCAGCACCATCATGAACTTCACCGATCTTATGCGACACCCCAGTGTAATAGAGGATACGCTCAGTCGTTGTCGTTTTACCAGCATCAATATGAGCCATGATGCCGATGTTACGAGTTTTTGCTAATGAAACCTTACGGGCCACAACCTACTCCTAAACGACTGACTACCAGCGATAATGGGCAAATGCTTTATTCGCTTCTGCCATACGGTGAGTATCTTCACGTTTCTTAACTGCTGCGCCACGATTATTGAACGCGTCAAGAAACTCTCCAGCCAATCGCTCACGCATAGTTTTTTCACTACGTGATTTTGCATAAATTGCAATCCAGCGCATTGCCAAAGCAGTACGACGGGATGGACTAACTTCGATAGGAACCTGATAGGTCGAACCACCAACGCGGCGGGACTTAACCTCCAGAACCGGACGAACATTTTCCATAGCGGTCTTGAATACTTCCAGCGGGTCATTTCCTGACCGCTCTGCAACTAAATCAAAAGCACCATAAACAATTTGTTCTGCAGTACTCTTCTTGCCATCAACCATGACGTTGTTGACAAACTTAGCAACTAACAGATCCCCGAATTTTGGATCGGGCAGAATGATCCGCTTAGGGACCTCTCTTCTCCTTGGCATAACGTCCTCTTCCTAGACTAAAATTACTTCGGGCGCTTTGCGCCGTACTTGGAGCGACCCTGCTTACGATCTTTAACACCAGCGAGATCGAGGGTACCACGCACAATATGATAACGAACACCAGGTAAATCTTTTACCCGGCCGCCGCGGATCAAAACAACAGAGTGCTCCTGCAGGTTGTGACCAACCCCAGGAATATATGAGGTAACAACAATCCCGTTAGTCAACCGTACCCGAGCAACTTTTCTAAGCGCTGAGTTTGGTTTTTTGGGGGTTGTTGTATAGACACGAGTACATACGCCACGTCTCTGTGGACATGATTTCAGCGCAGGCGCGGTCGACTTGGTCACCTTCTTCTTACGCCCGTTACGAATCAATTGGTTGATAGTTGGCATCTAGATTCTCCAAAATCTATATCGTTATTTCGGCTTACAAAAACCGATCTTTCTGTGGGGAAAAACCCGCAGAGATTATCAATCAGCCCCTACTTTGTCAAGCCCTTTTTTCTCATCTATATATTAGACATCACAAAGCAAAAAGGCCCCAGCATCTGGGGCCTTCGCACCTGCTACTCTGTTACTTCGGGGGTTTCTGTCTCCGATTCATCAATCTCAATCGGTTCCTCAAGCTTAACCTCAGGTTCCGGTATCATCAGTTCAGCCGAACGATATTTTCCGACACCCGTGCCCGCCGGAATCAATCGACCCATAATGACATTCTCTTTCAGACCACGCAGAGAATCTTTCTTCCCCTGGATAGCAGCCTGAGTCAGAACCTTCGTCGTCTCCTGGAATGAAGCCGCCGAAATAAACGATTCTGTCGAGAGGGAAGCTTTCGTAATACCAAGCATAATCGGCTCACCAATTGCTGGCTGGCCCCCATCGCCCATGACGCGTTCGTTCTCTGATTCAAAAACCCAGCGATCAATTTGATCGTCAATCAGGAAATTAGTATCACCAACGTCCTTGATCTGAACTTTACGCAGCATCTGACGAACAATCGTCTCGATATGCTTATCGTTAATCTTAACACCCTGTAGACGATAAACTTCCTGAACTTCGTCGACAAGATATTTGGACAACTCTTTGCTGCCAAGAACCCGCAGAATATCGTGTGGGTTACTTGAACCATCAACCAGCTCTTCTCCGGCATGGATAAAATCACCCTCATGAACCGAAATATGCTTACCTTTTGGAATCAGGTATTCTGCCGGCTCACCGATTTCAGGAGTCACGACAATCTTTCGCTTCCCTTTTGAGTCTTTGCCATAAGAGACAATACCATCGATCTCGGAGATAACTGCCAGCTCCTTCGGTTTCCGTGCTTCAAACAGCTCAGCAACTCGCGGCAAACCACCGGTAATATCTTTGGTCTTTGTTGTTTCACGCGGGATCTTCGCTAAAATTGCACCTGCGTGCAGCTCAGCCCCTTCATCAACAACGATGTTCGCACCGATTGGCAGCATATAACGTGCCTGCGCTCCATTCGGCAATTTGACCGTCTTGCCGTCTTCACCCTTCAGGGTAATCCGTGGACGCTTCTCAGCCGATTTTGCCTCAATGATGACCTTACGCGAAAGGCCGGTAACTTCGTCGACCTGTTCCTCCATCGTAACGCCTTCAGCAATATCGCCATAATGGACGATACCACCAACCTCAGTGATGATCGGAACAGTGTAGGGGTCCCACTCAGCAAGCATCTCGCCACCCTTGATGGCTTGCCCTTCCTGACGGGTCAGCCGCGCACCATAGACAACCGAATAGCGCTCACGCTCACGACCGGTATCATCAACAACCGCAACTTCACCCTTACGGTTCATGACGATTGGGAATCCATCAGAATCGTTAACAGTAATCAAATTGATAAACTTCAGATTACCATCGAAGCGGGCTTCCAAGGCTGTCTGTTCTGCACGTCGTGATGCCGTACCACCAATGTGGAACGTCCGCATCGTTAACTGAGTTCCCGGCTCACCGATTGACTGTGCAGCGATAACACCAACGGCCTCACCAAGGTTAACCAAGTGGCCGCGAGCAAGATCACGCCCGTAACACAGAGCACAAATACCACGGCGAGATTTACAGGTTAGAACCGAACGGATCTTGACCCGCTCAATACCAGCTTCTTCAATAACTGTCACTAACTTCTCATCGATCACCTGATTGGCCTCAACAAGAAGCTCATCAGTCACCGGATCAACGATATCGTCAAGAGCAACCCGACCGAGAATCCGGTCACCAAGGCGTTCAATGATCTCACCGCCCTCGGTAAGGGTCGAAACCTCAATACCGTCAAGGGTGTCACAGTTCTGCTCAATGATAATAGCGTCCTGAGCAACATCGACAAGACGACGAGTCAGATAACCGGAGTTAGCAGTCTTGAGCGCCGTATCAGCGAGACCCTTACGGGCACCATGAGTCGAAATGAAGTACTGTAAAACCGTCAGGCCTTCACGGAAGTTAGCCGTGATCGGTGTCTCAATAATCGAGCCATCCGGTTTCGCCATCAGACCCCGCATACCGGCCAACTGCCGAATCTGCTGAGCACTACCCCGGGCACCGGAGTCAGCCATCATGTGGATCGCGTTAAAGGAAGAAACTTCAACTTCCTCGCCATCTTCAGACTTGATTTTCTCGACTGCAATGTTCCCGAGCATGGTTCCGGCGATATCTTCAGTACATTTCGCCCAGATATCGATAACCTTATTGTAGCGCTCACCGTCAGTAATCAGACCTTCAGTATACTGCTGTTGAATATCTTTGACTTCTTCAGCAGAAACCTTAATTCGGGCTTCTTTTGTTTCCGGAATTTTCATATCGTCAAGGCAAATCGAAACGCCTGCAAGACTGGAGTAACGGAAGCCGGTCTCCTTGATTTTATCGGCAAGGATAACAGTCTCTTTATTTCCGGCATAACGGAAGCTGATATCGATAAGATCAGCAACCTGCTTTTTGCCCATAACCTTATTGACGTGCTTGAAGTGGATACGCTCAGGCACAACCTCACGCAGCAGCACCCGACCGACGGTTGTTTCAATCAGCTCCAGCGGTTCACCGGCAACCGGAATCATCCGAACCTTGATCGCAGCCTGAAGGTCAGCTTCACCGGCATCGTAAGCCATCCGGACTTCATCAACAGAAGAAAATATTTTCCCGGTTCCAATGACAAACGGACGAATTCTCGTCATGTAGTAGAGGCCAAGAACCATATCCTGAGACGGGACAATAATCGGCTTTCCACTTGCAGGCGAAAGGATATTATTGGTCGACATCATCAAGACGCGGGCTTCAATCTGACTCTCTATAGAGAGAGGCAGGTGGACTGCCATCTGGTCACCGTCAAAGTCAGCATTAAATGCGGTACAGACCAGCGGGTGAAGCTGGATAGCTTTCCCTTCGATTAGAACCGGTTCAAACGCCTGAATACCGAGGCGGTGAAGGGTCGGAGCACGGTTCAACATAACCGGGTGTTCTTTGATGACCTCTTCGAGAACGTCCCATACCTCAGACTTCTCTTTTTCAACCATTTTCTTGGCACTCTTAACAGTTGTCGACAGCCCTCTTTCATCAAGTTTCTGATAAATGAACGGCTTGAACAGTTCGAGT
>JAMOPE010000113.1 GCA_027064785.1 Geobacteraceae bacterium | reverse complement strand
CATTGTTTCCTTCTCCATTGGGGAGAAGGTGCCCGACAGGGCGGATGAGGGGGCAGTTGTTGCCGGGATATCCCCTCACCCGACGCTTTGCGCCACCCTCTCCCCGAGGGAGAGGGAAAGATTTGGTGATTAGGGACTTTCAGTCCCGACTCAAACCCATGCACTTTCAGTGCTTGGTGGTTTATTGTTCGAATATCTTTGGGAGATGCTTGTTAATAAGTTTAAGGGACTGCTCTACCTCAGGCAGGGTGTGATTTTCTAAAGTAATGGTTGGCAGGAGGTTGGCTGTCTGCAGCCAATTGAACAAGGTTGAAAAAGGGACATACCCCTGCCCGATGGCAAGATGTTCGTCACGTTCGCCATGATTGTCATGAAGATGCATATGCTTTAGATAAGGAGCCATTTCATTTAACCAATTAACCAGTTTTTCGCTACCAAACAGGTTCCAGTGACCGATATCAAAAACATGCCCTAGCTGTGGAGAATCAATCATGGAAAATAGTTTTATCAAGGGATCAGGAGTTGATTCATAAATATTCTCAATACAAATGGTACAGTCAAATTCAGCCGCGTGAGCGAGAAATTCTGGCCAGAAAGTGCGATTGTTTTGCAGCCAGATATCCAGTTTTTTCCCTGTACATCCAGGGACTAGGCCCGGATGGAAAACTATCCTCTGGGCGTGCAGCTTTTCAGCTAACAGCAAAGATACGTCAGCAATCTGCAGGGATGTGTTGCGGGTCCGTTTTTTACTGCTCCCGGGGTTAAAATTGGTAAAAGGTGCGTGCAAAGTGGTGCTGAGACCTTGTTCTTGCAATTGATCCGCACAATCTCCGAGTTGGGCAAAATCGAGCATTTCTAATTGAACTTCCTGACAGGCTACTTCTGGCTGTAGCTTGCGGTTGAGAAGAAAGGAGAGCCGTGCAGGAAGCAAATGCGCGGGAGTATAGATAAAAAGATTTGAGCGTTTCATAGGTGCTGATTCGCTGCAATAATTTCGAGTTTCTGAATGTCGGGGTACTCTCCCAGGGCAATGAGAATATCCCCTGCTTCAATAATGGTATTGGCGTCAGGATTGAACATCATCTCTTTGTTGTGTTTGATCCCGACAATAATCAGTCCCAGGTCTTTACGAATTCCCGATTGGCTTAGGTTTTTTCCGACCAGAGCCGATTCTGCGACGACAGGGATCTCCTCCATTTGCAGTTCAAGACTATCGTTACGACCGACGACAATATCGATAAAATCGACAACTGAGGGACGCAAAATTGCCTGAGCCATCCGTGTGGCACCGATCGTATAGGGAGAGACCACCTTGTTGGCACCAGCCCGCCTTAATTTGACTTCAGCTCCTTCTTCACTTGCTCGTGCCAGAATGTAAAGTTTGGGGTTAATCCCGCGCGCAGTGAGGATAATAAAAACATTCGCTGAGTCGGATGTAACACTGGTGACCAGCCCCTTTGCCTGTTTGATTCCAGCCTCTTCAAGAACTTCATCCCGTGTAGCATCCCCCTCGATATACAGGAACCCGTCCTGTTCCAGTCGCTGACAGTGCTTTGGATTGTTTTCAACAACCACAAACGGGATGGGTTTGGCCGCAAATTCACGGCTGATACGGCGGCCAATTCGACCGTAACCGCAGATGATATAGTGCCCTTTCAGTCGATTGATTTTTTTCTGCACTTTTTTTCTCCCCAAAAGCTGGTAAAACTGCCCCTCCACCATAAACTGAATCAAAGAACTGATTGTGTAGGCGAGAGTCCCGACGCCAAAAACAATCAAGCCCATGGTGAAAACTTTTCCCGCATTAGATAATTTATGGACTTCACTGTATCCGACGGTCGCCAGCGTGATAATTGTCATGTAGAGCGATTCAAAAAAATTCCAATGCTCAATCGTTGAATAACCAAAGGTGCCACCACCGATTAAAATCGCCAGAGTTATCATTGAAAATTTAATTTTTTTGAGTGAATCCATACCCGCTCCCGTCACAATTTTTTCATGATAGCTTAAGCATCGTCTTAAAAACAAGAATTCACCTATTAAAACAGAGTGTTTTACTCGATAAATAATTATTGACAAGAAGTGTATACAGTATACAATTCGATAAAACGATCATGGGAGAGATGCCTTGAAAACGAAACAGATTGAGCGTCATCAGACGTTGCGGGAAAAAATTCTTGAGACAATTCGTGAGGCGATTCTGAAGGGGGATTTAAAACCGGGAGAAAAAGTTGCTGAGCCTGAATTGGCAGAGCGCTTTGGTATCAGTCGAACCCCGATTCGTGAAGCTTTTCGCCAGTTGGAATCCGAAGGTTATCTGACCGTTATCCCACGAAAAGGTGCAGTCGTCGCGGCACTGTCTGAACGTGATGTTCAGGAATATTACGCGGTTAAAAGTATCCTTGAAGGATATGCCGCTGAACTGGCGGCTAATAATTTAACCGAGAAAGAGCTGGCAAAGCTTGAAACAATTAACGATCGGTTAAAAAAACTTGCCAAAGAGGGGGATGTAAAAACCTTTTACAAGGTTCACCATGAATTTCACGAGACCTTTCTGAAGGCAGCCAATAATAGTAAGTTGTATGAGTTGATTGTCCAGTTGGGACAAAAATTCAGCCGCTTGAGAATGGCATCTCTGTCAGTTGGTGGCAGAATGGCTATTTCGGTCGCGGAGCATGAGAAGCTTCTCGAAGCATTCCGCCAGCATGACGGAAAAGCGGCAGAAGAGCTGGTCAAAAAAACGGCCGCTATCGGGGGAAGTGTCCTGCTGGAAAGTATGGCGCATACCCGTGGCGAACCGACCAGTCAGTCGCTACTCAGCAAAAATATCGATGCGTATTGAGATAAAAAATCTCTTGTAAATAAACAAAAAGCCCTCCATCAGAATAGTGGAGGGCTTTTTGTTTATAATCGACCTCCTCTTGTTATTAATAAAATACAATAATTGTTCTTGAAGTTTTGTCTCAACCTGATATATTGTTTACTTCTAATTTATAAAAATATTTAATGGCTGCTGGTATAGAACCGTTAATTTTGGAGAGATCCGACCATGGTGGAACACATCAAAGTTTTATGTGTTGATGATAAAAGTGAGTTGCTGGAAAAACTCGAGTTAATTATTGGGCAAAATCGAAAATACGACGTACTCCTGGCGCGATCATGGGCCGAAGGGCTTGAGGTTCTCGAAGATGATCGTAGAGTTCAAGCAGTTATTGTTGGAAACCGTGTTGCTGCCGGAGACGGAATTGCTTTTTTGTGTCAGGTTGGAAAAAAGTATCCGAGTGTTATGCGTCTGATCCTTACTCATACATCAACAGATCTTGCGGTTGCCGAAGCAATCCAAGCAGGGGCAATTGACCAATCGATTTCTACTCCATGGGAGAATAATACCCTGTCAGCAATTGCCTCTGCACTTCGTTATCGTAAGTTGCTGCGTGAAAATAAAAAAATCTCACGGGAATTAAAGCGGCGTGAAGTTGAATTGCAGAAGATCAATGGAAATTTAGATTCTCTCGTGGCCAAGCGGACAGAAACTCTCGATATTCAGAATCGTGTACTCCAGATTTCTCAGGGAGTCATGGATGTTTTACCGATTGTCGTTGTCGGGATTGATCCTGATCAGGTAATCGTTCAATGTAACGAATTTGCTCGAAATATTTTCCCCTGTGGATTTATTGGCCCACTTGGAAATGATCGTCAGGATGCTTTTCCTCCCGAAGTCAATGAATTGGTTGACCGGGTTAAATATGAAAGACACCCCCAAACAATTCTTGAGTTACATAAGCAGAAATTCCGAGCTGAAGTGAGGCGTTTGCACGAAACACGATCACAGGGGGTTGTTTTGGTCATGATTCCTTTGACCTGATGCAGGCTTAAATGAAATAAAATTAGTTTTAGCCCGATTTTTTTGCAGGAGACACGATTTCTCATTTAACCACTTGATATTTATACGACAGTTTTCTGAAAGGAGGCCTTGTCGTGCCGTCTAATTTATCGGCGACCTCTCCTCTCTATCAACTTTTGATAGTGGATGATAGTCCTACCAACCTTGACCTGCTTCTGGCAACGTTTGGTGCTAGTTATGAACTGCGCATATCCATTGATGGCCAGTCGGCACTCGATATAATCAGTAGCGGATATCTTCCCGATTTAATCCTCCTTGATATTATGATGCCGGAACAAGATGGCTATGAGGTTTGTAGGAAGCTGAAAAGCACTTCTGTGACCAGTAATATTCCGGTTATTTTTCTGACAGCTTTGGATAGCTGTGAAGACGAGGCCAAGGGGTTAGAACTTGGAGCTGTCGATTTTATTACCAAGCCGTTTAATCCCGCAATTGTCAGGCAACGGGTTAATACTCATTTGGAACTGAAACAGCACCGGGATCAACTCCAAATTCTTGTTGCTGAAAAGACCCGTGAAGTGACCGAGGCGTACGAGGACCTTAAGCAGATTCATGAACAAATGCTTCAGCAGGAAAAAATGGCATCAATTGGGCAGCTAGCCGCTGGAGTTGCACATGAGATTAACAACCCGACCGGCTTTATTGGCAGCAACCTCAATACATTGCAAAAATATGTTGTAAAATTAAATGAAGGAATCGCCTTTATGGAGAAAGCCATTATGGCGACGGATGATTTTGATGTGATATCGCAGCTAAAGAAGATGAAACGTCAGTTAAAATTCGATTTTGTTTTGGAGGATATTGAGGACTTAATTGGTGAATCAAAAGATGGGATTGAGCGGATTGCTCACATTGTTCGGAATTTGAAGAGCTTCTCTCGAGTTGAGGATGACACTCTCAAGCTGACTGACCTGGAGGAGTGCTTAGAAGGTTCACTCAGCATTGCTTGGAACGAAATCAAGTATAAAGCCAAAGTTAACAAGCAGTACGAGCCATTACCCCAGATTCCTTGTTTGCCACAGCAACTCAGTCAGGTCTTTGTTAACTTGCTGGTCAATGCAGCACAGGCAATAGAAGACCAAGGGATTATTACTGTGATAACCCGAAGGGAAGACAATTGGGCTGTCGTAGAAATTGCTGATAACGGCAGTGGTATTTCGCCAGAAAACCTCGAACGAATCTTTAACGCTTTCTATACCACCAAGGAGGTGGGTAAGGGGACTGGCCTAGGTTTGAGTATCTGCCACGATATTTTAGAGAAACATCAAGGAACAATCACTGTCACAAGCAAGGTTGGTGAAGGAACATGTTTTACCATTAAACTCCCTATTTCAAACTCCTGATTTTATGAAGGAGTAAGGAAAGATATGACGCGGACCTTCCAACAATCAAAAATTTTACTGGTTGATGATAACGACATGGGGCGACAAATGGTTCGGGCTCTCTTGGAAAATATCGGTATCGATGTTGTCGAGGCAGGCAATGGTCTGGATGCGATTGACAAGGTTGCCGCAGAAGAGTTTGACCTTGTGTTGATGGATGTTCAAATGCCGGTTTTGGATGGTCGCAGTGCGACCCGGGAAATTCGCAATCTGGATTGTCCTTACAGTAAAACGTTGCCGATTATTGCCATGACGGCAAACTCGTATTCCGAATTCCGGGTTGAAAGCCTAGCCGCTGGGATGAATGGTCATCTCGAGAAACCGATCGATCTGAAGGTTCTCTGTGCCGAACTAAAGCGCTGGTTGCCACACATTGAACGGCACCAGCTTGATACTTTTCTTACCCAGCCAGAGGCCGATTTTGCTGCGCTCGCAAAGCTGTTGCCACGGGTCGATGTCAAGAGCGGGCTCCAGCGAGTTGCTGGTGACCAGAAACTCTATCTTGATTTATTGGCACGGTTTGTCGAAAACTTTTCAGCGTTTGCAGCCGAGTTCCTGGAATTTATTAAGCGTGGCGAAAAAACCGAAGCGGTGCGCTATGTCCACACTCTAAAGGGGGTTGCCGGAGGTCTGGGGGCGACTGCACTCCAGCATCTTGCGGGGAAGTTGGAATCCCAATTTGTCCAAACAGAGAAATCGGCACTGCTCGCTGACGTAGTTGAAGAACTGAGTCTGTTGCTGGCAGACATGGACATGGTTTTAAAATTGAAAAATCACCCGACGGCGGTCTCCCCTGCTGGAATCATGGGCACTGATAAGGAATTCAGAACCCTTTTAGGGCAGCTTGAAGAGCCGTTGCTCAACCTTAAGGTTCAACAGGTGCATGAAATTTTATTCCAAATCAAGGGTAAGCAGTGGCCACAAAAATACCATTCCACATTAAATGAAGTGGAAAGTTTGATTGAACAGTATCAGTTTGCCCCGGCGGCGGGGTTTATAGCCGATTTTTTAGCAAAAGATGAGTAGCTCTCTATGAAGAAAAGACAAATTTTGATTGTTGATGATACCCCGTCCAACATCGACACTTTGTTGGCTGTGCTGGGTGATCAATACGATTTGCGGGTTGCCGTTGATGGGGAAACGGCGTTGCAGGTACTCCAACAGGAGATCCTTCCCGATCTTATTTTACTCGATATCATGATGCCGGGGATGGATGGGTATGAAGTCTGCCGCCAGGTGAAAGGTTCAGACCGAACCAAAGGGATTCGAGTGATCTTTATCACTGCGCTGACTGCTGCTGTTGAACAGGAAAAAGGGTTAATCCTAGGGGCCGAAGATTATATCACCAAGCCTTTTGATCCCTCAATTGTCCGGGCGCGGGTGAAAACGCAATTAGAGTTAAAACATTATCAAGACAATCTGGAAGAAGAAATAGCTCGCCGCACCGAAGAGCTGGCTCATGCGCAGGAAGCAACTATCGCCAGTCTGGCAATTATGGCTGAATACCGCGACCCTGAAACCGGAGGGCATATTCAGCGCACCAAAGCCTATGTGCAAGCCTTGGCCGCTGCGCTCAACAAAAAAGACCCACAGCTTCTTTCTATACATCAATGCGACCTGTTGTTTCAGGCCGCCCCCCTTCATGATATTGGCAAAGTTGCGATTCCCGATGCCATTTTGTTGAAACCGGGGCGCTTAACCGCTGCAGAATTTTCTGTGATGGAAAAGCACACCCTTTTTGGCAGTGAAGCAATCCGCCGGACGGCAACTATCTATGGAGAAAATGAATTGTTACACGTTGCCGCATTAATTGCCGAATTTCATCACGAAAAATGGGATGGCACCGGCTATCCTCATGGTCGGGCGGGCAAAGCGATCCCCATTTGTGCACGCCTGATGGCGGTTGCCGACGTTTATGACGCCTTGATCAGCAAGCGGCCGTATAAACCGGCACTCAACCATCAGGAAGCGGTCAAAATCATCCTTGAGGGCGATGGTTACACCAGCCCGGAACATTTTGATCCGCAGGTGCTGGCCTGTTTTGCCGAGATCCACCCCCAATTTGACCGCATAGCGCAGGAATTTAGCGATTGAATTGTGAAATTAACAGGTGTTGCAATGCAAGGGCTGTGAGCGAGCGATGAAGACCCGCATTAAAACTTTTCTTATCCTCAGCTTAGTTTTACTGTGTTCGATCATTGCTTATATCTGGGTCTATTCGCAGATTGACTACCAGCGCATGACTCAAGCCCTCATGGCGCAGTCGCAGTGGGCTGAATCCACATTTAATACGGAAAAAAAAGCGACAGAAAACCATTTGCTCCAGCTTGCAGCGACAATTGCCGATGTAGAGCAGCATCAGCAACTTTTATTATTAGGAAAAAAAGCCGTTGAAATAGAAGGTGGCGGCGGTGGTGGTAACCTAGCAGCACAGGTCAGAAACGCTCTTTTTGAACATCTTAAAAAAAGCCACAAGAATCTGCTTAATCCACATGAGTTGCAGCAATTGCAGTTTCATTTAGCACCGGGCGCACTCAGCTTCTTGCGCATGTATCATCCCGCTAAATTTGGTGATCGGTTGGATGATGTCCGTTTTACCGTGGTTGCGGCAAATAAAGAACATAGCAATACTGCAGGGTTTGAAACCGGGCGAAGTGTTCCGGCGTTGCGCGGCGTTGTTCCCGTAGATGCTTTTGACGGCGCAACGAAAAAACAGATCCACGTCGGTGCCGTGGAGGTTGGAACGTCCTTTCAGGGTCTGGCGGACAATCTTCATCACTATCTGCCATGGTTGCAGGTCGCAGTTCTCGTGGATAAAAAACACTTGCAGGCAAAGATGTGGCCAGAAACTCTGGCTGAGTTGCTTCGCCATAATCCCTTGCAGCACGATTTCTACCTTGCTGCGACCTCCTCCCCGCAAATAAATACCTTTCTCCACAATGAAGAGTTTGCTGCCGCTATTCAAACAGCCAGGAGCCATATTTTTAAGACTGAAGTCGCCACCTACAACCTGCGCTCCATCCCGTTGCGCGATTTTCAGGGTGAAAATGATCCCAATACCCCGGATGCTGGCAGAATAGTCCTCTGGTCGGACGTCAGCGCACAAATGAGCGCGTATCACGACCGGGTTTTGCGGCTGATTTTTTATGGGGTGTTGCTGTTTCTAAATCTTGAAGCGATCATGTTTGTTGCCATCAGACTGATGACTAAAGAGCTGCAGAAAGAGTTGGAAGCCACTCGAAAACAGGAAGAAATCAGTGAACAGGCGCGTGTCGTTGCCGAAGAATCGTCCCGGATAAAAACTGAATTCCTCGGGACCATGAGTCATGAACTGCGTACCCCGCTGAATGCAATTATCGGAATGGGACAAATTCTGGGTGAAAGTCATCTGTCGGATCAGCAACAGGGGCTGCTGGATAAAATCAATCTTTCGTCGCATAAACTTCTCACCATTATTGATGAAATTCTGCTCCTCTCTCAACTTGATAAGCAGCAGCTCGTGAAGCTTCCTGAGGCAAGCTTCGATCCGTGTCAGCTGGTGCAGACAGTTCTTGCTGGTTTTAGCGCCGCTGCAGCACAGCAGGGGATCGAACTGAGATATGATTGTGCTGCTGGAATTCCCCGGCGGGTTACGGGGCATGCAACTCAACTGGAGCAGGTGTTGCGCCAGTTGGTCGGAAATGCGATCAAATTCAGTGGTGGCAACGATGTCAATGTTGTCGTGCAGGGTGTCTCCCAGACGGCAGCAACTGTGTGGCTGGAGTTTTCCATCATTGATCACGGCATCGGAATTTCGTCAGAGCAGCAAAGCGAAATTTTTAAACCCTTCCATCAGGGAGATGGTTCCGCAACCCGAGCTTACAGTGGAACCGGCCTGGGATTGACCATTGCCGATAAAGTTATCCACCAGCTGGGGGAAACGATCAAAGTGACCAGTACCCTGGGTCAGGGAAGTTGCTTCAATTTTCAGCTCCCCTTCACGGTGAATGCGGCAACTGAGGCTGTTTTTGCCCGGGACGGTTCTGTTGTCACTGCCGGGCAGGTTGTCGCTGCACCACAGATCGACGCTGATAATGGTACAATTGTAGAGTTACTGACCCGGCTGGAAGAACCGTTGGCAGCCATGCACCCTCTCCCCTGCCAAGAGATTGCAAAACAGCTTCAGGGGTATCAGAATACCCAATTGTGGAGCGATGAACTTGAGCAACTGCTCAGTTTGATTGCTCGGTATCGCTTTGCAGAAGCTGGGCAAATTGTCGCCAGCTTGAAAACCGACCTGATGCAAGAAAAATCTTCACCACAATAGTGTGTGGGTGGGGCTGAAGAGTGAGAACTCAGCGCAGATATAAGAGCAACAACTTACGCGGAGGGAGATGTCGATGAGTGGAAAATTTCAAAACATTAACTTTGATCTCGATAAATTACCAACCATGCCTTTGGTTGCAGCGCAGATGATGGAATTGATTAATTCTCCAGAAACATCAGCACATGCATTGGCGAATGTTGTGTCCAAAGATCCCGTTGTCTCTGCCCGGGTCTTAAAAATTGCCAACTCATCTTTTTACAGTATGTCACGTCAAGTCAGCAGCCTTTCAACGGCAATTGTGATTCTTGGTGAACGGACTCTTAAAAATCTTGTCATGGCCGCCAGTATGCGGGGGATGAATCAGTCCTTTGGCAGGGTTGAGCAAATGCTTTGGGAAGATTCTATGGTGTGTGCCCTAGCTTCCCGATATCTTGCGCGCAAACTAGCTATCGCTGATTCTGAAGAGGCTTTTATGGCAGGTCTTTTCAGGCATATAGGTTTGACGGTTCTCAATAATCAGGAAGAAAAAGCGGACGAGTTTATCATCAGATCAATGCAGTCTGGGAACCAGAGTATGGCACAACAGGAAAAGGAGAGGTTTGGGGCGACCCATGCAGAAATAGGTGCTGCTGTTCTGGAGCACTGGAAACTTTCTGAAGCCCTTTCTCTTGTTGCTCTTCATCACTCTGATGTTGCCTTTACTGAAGAGATAGATCTTTCCACAGTCAATATGACCGCTATTGTTAATATTGCTGGGCAGCTTCCTCGCCATTTCGGGCTGTTTGGACAAGAACAGGAGCTTGATCTGGATAGGGTTCCAGGGGTGAAGCACCTGAAAATGGACGACGCATATATTGAAGATATTATTGAGGAGTTCCACGCTATTTTTGAAGAAAATCAGAGTGACTTTTTCTCTTGAGGTGAGCTGATGAATCAGGAACTAGAAAAGGTATTTGCCAACTTAGATCCTCGTGTCGATCCGGTTCTCCTTCTGCGGGCGGTGGAACAGAACTCGGCAACAATTGTTATTACTGATCCAGCAGGCACAATTATATATGTCAACGCGAAGTTCACCGAAATGACCGGCTACACAAAAGATGAAGCACTAGGTCAGAATCCGCGGATCCTAAAAGGAAACGATGGGTTAACCGATTATAAAGAAATGTGGGAACAGTTATTAGCGGGGCAACAGTGGCGGGGGGATTTTCACAATAAACGCAAAAATGGTGAATTCTTCTGGGAACGTGCGGCCATTTCACCAATTCTCGACGATGAAGGCAACATTACCCATTTTCTGGCGATTAAAGAAGACATCAACGAGCGTAAATTGATAGAGCAGCAACTGGAGCGCTCTGTCGCCGAATCGGTGCAGATGGCGACCAGCCTCGAATTTCTCAATGCCGAACTGAAGGCAACCCAGTCACAGATGTTGCAGCGTGAAAAAATGGCCTCAATCGGCCAACTTGCTGCTGGTGTTGCTCACGAGATTAATAATCCGATTGGTTTTGTTTCAAGTAATTTACGCAGCCTCGATAAATATATTAAGAAATTAACTGACTATCTTGAAATGCTGGAAATACAGTTCAAAAAACAGCTACCGGAGGAGTGGGAGGCGATTAAAGTAGAGCGTAGAAAGATGAAAATTGATTTTCTTATCGAAGATTATGCTGATTTAATTGAAGAATCTCTCGATGGTTCCGAACGAGTCCGAAAAATTGTCCAGAACCTGAAAACTTTTTCCCGGGTTGATCAGGCAGAAGAGCAGTTGGCCGATTTGAACGAATGTCTAGAAAGTACCATCGCGATTGTCTGGAATGAGATTAAATATAAAGCAACTCTGGAGAAAGAACTTGCTGATTTGCCCGATATCCACTGCAACCCACAAGAGTTGAATCAGGTTTTTACCAATATTCTGGTGAATGCTGCCCAAGCAATCGAAAAAGATGGCGTGATTAACATCCGCAGTTGGCTTGATGACGATGTTGTTAAAATCAGTTTTCAGGACAACGGCAGCGGAATTTTACCTGAGAATCAGGAAAAAATCTTTGAGCCCTTCTTTACCACCAAGCCGGTCGGTGAAGGGACAGGGCTGGGAATGAGCATCTCCTACGAAATTGTCAAAAAACATGGCGGGGATATTCAACTGGAATCGGTCGTGGGACAAGGAACCACTTTCACTCTAAGTTTTCCACTTCATCCCAAGGAGAACTGATATGAAACTGCGCAACAAGGTTATGGTCATTCTGATTGTTACGGTGTTGCTGTCTATGGCTGGTAGTGGGGTTTTTTTCTTCCAGCAATACAAAAGTGCATTTCAACAGTCGGTTTTTCGCACTATCGATGCGGCTGCAAAGGCCAATGCCGAAACTTTAAGTAACTACCTCTCCACTCAGCATGAAATTGCTAAGCACATCGCAGATATGCTGCCGAAAGAAGCGGTTGAATACAAAGATTATCTATGGATCGAAAGCTATTTAGGTGGTCATTTTAAAGATTTTACGTTTTTCAATAATGGTTTTTTCTTTCTCGATACCCACGGGACATTGCTGGCAGACTATCCTCCCCATCCAGAGTTGAGGGGCAAAAATTTTTCTAATCGACCCTATTTTCAACGGACAATGGCGACAAAAAAAGGGGTGATCGGGCAACCTTATCGCTCTGCCCGTACCGGCAAAGGGGTATTAACCTTTACCAGTTATCTAACTGCTCGTGACGGCACTCCTCTGGGCGTTGTCGGGTGTTCGACCCGGCTGGCAGAAGATAAACTTTTCTCCGAGTTATTGTCGCGAACGATAGGTCAAAGTGGCTACATCTATGTTTTTGATAAAAGTCGTTTGATGATTCTCCACCCCAAAACTGAGCGAATATTAACCCGGGACGTTCCATTGGGTGCTAATATTTTATTTGACAAAGCCATTGAAGGTTTTGAAGGGGTCGGTGAAACGGTGAATTCCAAGGGGAAGAAAATGCTTGCTGCTTTTCGTCAAATCCCCGGAACAGACTGGATTGTCGCCAGCCAACTGCCTGCTGCTGAAGCCTATGCTCCATTGTGGAAGAGTCAGAAAGTTTTTATCCTGTTTATTGTTTTGGGTAGTATTGTGGCGGCTTGCTGTGGCCTTGTCTTCGTGCATCGTAGCCTGCGTGAGTTGAATACACTGGAAAAGGTCACGGCGGATCTGGCAACCCCAGAAACGTCGACTGTCGATATCAGTACTTCATTACGTGCTGATATCAGCAAACTTGACCCTTTGCTTGGACATCCCGAATTTGGCTCATTGGCAAAAACGATTGCCGGTCTATATGAAAAGCTGGGACTCTCACTGGTCGAAAGCAGGCAGATGACCACTGAATTGGACGCAGCTTACCAAAAGTTAAAGGCGACCCAATCACAGATTCTGCAGCAGGAAAAATTGGCCTCGGTGGGGCAGTTGGCCGCTGGGGTTGCTCACGAAATTAATAATCCAATGGGGTTTATCACCAGTAACTTAGCGTCCCTGAAACGCTATCAGGACAAGTTGGCTGCCTATATTGCGCAGCTGGAAGAGTGGCTTCAGGGAGAGGGCTCGGAGGAAATTTTACTCCAGCTGCAAGCCTTTAAAAAGAAGCAGAAAATTGACTATGTTCTGGAAGATATCAACGATCTGATCGCTGAATCAAGTGAGGGTGCCGTTCGGGTTCGCGATATTGTTCAGAACTTAAAAAGTTTTTCACGGGTTGACCAAACTGAGCTCACCGATGCCGATCTCAATGAGTGTTTGGAAAGTACTCTTGCCATTGCGATGAATGAAATAAAGTATAAGGCAACAGTTGTCAAAGATTTTGGTTCGCTTCCTCCGATTCCGTGCTATCCGCAGCAGTTAAATCAGGTTTTCCTCAATATTCTAGTTAATGCGGCTCAGGCAATTGAGGAAAAAGGAGAAATAAAGATTACGACTCGTGTTGATCAGAATAAAGTTGTGGTTGCGATTAGCGATAACGGCTCCGGCATCCCTGTTGACATTAAAGATAAGATTTTTGAACCGTTCTTTACGACAAAAGAGGTTGGTAAAGGGACTGGGCTGGGGTTGAGTATCTCTTTTGATATTATCAAAGAGCATCAAGGCCAAATATGGATAGAGAGTGAAGAGGGGCAGGGAACAACATTCATTATTGAGTTACCACTCGAGCGGGAGGGAGTGACATCATGATCGAAGAAGAGGTAAAAATTCTTTGCGTTGATGATGAGAGGAACGTTCTCAAGTCTCTCCGGCGCTTATTTATGGATGAGGATAGTTACGAAATTTTTGTTGCAGAATCGGGGACTGAAGGTCTCGAGATTTTGGAAGAAGAGGGTGATATCCGCATGGTGATATCTGATTATCGGATGCCCGAGATGACCGGCGTTGAATTTTTACGCCAAGTCAACGAAAAGTGGCCCAATACCGTCCGGATTGTCCTTTCAGGATATGCCGACACCTCTGCTGTGGTTGAAGCGATTAACGAAGGTCAAATCTATAAATTCATCCCCAAGCCCTGGAACGATGAAGAGTTGATCACCACGGTAGCGGCAGCACTGGAGCATCAAGCCCTGCAGTGGGAAAATCGCCATTTAAGTGAGGAGTTACAGAAGAAAAATACGGTGCTCCAGAAAATGAATGAAAATCTGGAAGAGCTGGTCAGGCAACGGACAGAAGCCCTCGATCTGCGGAACCGTGTCTTGCAGATATCGCAGGGGATTCTGGATGTTCTCCCGGTGGTCGTCTTTGGGATCGATACCGAGCAGATGATCGTCCACTGTAACGAATACGCCATGGATCTTTTCCCCTGCGGTGGTATCGGGCCGCTGGGGCACGACCGAACCGAAGTCTTCTCCACTGAAATCAATCACCTTATCGACCGGTTGGAGACCGAAGCAACCCCGAAAGCCGAAATCGAATTGCAGCAAAAAAAATATCGCGCCGAAGTGAGACCTCTACATAATGCGTTATCAAGAGGGGCGGTGCTGGTGCTGATTCCAGAGGGTTGAGAGATCCCCCCTCTCCCACAGGGGGGAGAGGGAGAAAAGCGTGTTAAAATTATAGTGGTTGTGGTTTAGCTCCCCTCCCTTTATGGGAGGGGCTGGGGGAGGGGTTATGGGAGGGGAAAAGTGAAAGAGAAGGAAAACCTATGAGCGACATTGATACTCCCGAAAATGAAGTGAAGATCCTGCTGGTCGATGATGAAGTTAACATCACAAAAGCACTGCGACGATTATTGATGGATGTCGACGAATACGACGTCCATATTGCCAATTCAGGTCAGGAAGGTTTGGAATTACTGGCGGAAGAACCGGATGTGGGGGTGATTGTTTCGGATCAGCGGATGCCTGAGATGACCGGGGTTGAATTTTTACAGCAGGCGCGCAAGCTGGTTCCCGATGCGGTGCGCATTCTGCTGACCGGTTATGCCGATATCGAGGCGTCTATTGCCGCGATCAATGAAGGGGCGGTTTTTCGTTACCTGACGAAACCGTGGGATGATGAAAAGCTGTTGGCGGCGATTGCCGAAGCGGCGCACAATTATTGGTTGGTTGCCGAAAATAAACGTCTGAATGCGTTGGTTTTCAAGCAAAAAGAGGAACTGGAACAGTGGAATGACCGGCTGAAACAACGGGTTCTGGATCAGACCGGGCAAATAAGGGCGAAGGGTGATGCTCTTGCGCGGACCAACCAGCAGCTGCGCAACAGTTTTAACGCCACCATCGAAGCACTGGCTGGACTGATTGAAATGCGTGACCACGCGGCTCCAAGTCACAGCCGTAATGTTGCCGAGCTGGTGACGGTTGTTGCTGCAGGACTCAAGTTGGAAGACGCAGAAAAAATGCGGCTGCGCTCTGCCGGATTGCTCCACGATATTGGTAAAATTGCCATGTCCGATCAGCTTTTGGGAAAGCTTCCTGGTGAGTTGGAAGGTAAAAATCTGCACGAATACCAAAATCATGTCGTTCGCGGGCAGGCCGCCATCAGCATGGTTCCAGAACTCGATGAAATCGGTATTTTGATTCGCCATCATCACGAATATTTTGACGGCTCCGGTTTTCCCGATCAGCTCGCCGGAGAGTCGATTCCTCTGGGGGCAAGAATCATCTGTGCCGCCGATATGTTTGAACGCCGCTTGGCGCAGTTTCCCAAATCTGAAGCACTGACTTCAGCCTTGGCGTCGCTCAAAGAAGAGTGGGGGAAAACTCTCGATCCGGGCTTGCGGCACCCCTTAGAAAAAGGGGCAAAAAAAGTTTACAGTTATCTGAATATTTCTTCAAAGGTTCGTGAATGCAAGGTTTCCCCCAAAGGTCTTGAACCGGGGATGCAATTACAGCACGACTTGTTTAGTGGTACGGGGGTGTTACTCTTAAAGCAGGGGACTGTTTTTGATGAAAATGCCATCGCTGCGGTTCAGCGTTGTTTTATGATCGATCCATTTGAACAGGAGATTGCGGTGTTGTTGAGAAACGCTGAGGCCCCTGAGGTGGAGGCTTAAGCTACTTTGTAATAAAAATTCACCCTTGCCGTAGGGAGAAAAATGCTAAAGCTTCAGTATCGAATTGCTTTGTTTCAATTTTTGGTTGGCGGTCTCATCGTTGTGTTGGGTTTGATAGCCTATAATCAATATGCGATTAATACTGCCCGGCAGGAAGCTAAAAACTCTCTTGTGCTGCTCTCTCGTGAGGTTGCCTTTCAGGTTGATTCTCTGCTGCAGGAAAAGTCGAGCAAAGTTAAAGTATTAACAAGTGCCCCTGTTGTCGAAACGCTATTACAAAAAAGTAACGCCGAATATTCCCTTCTGTCGCAGCGCCAAAGAGATGAGCTTATTTCCAACCTGAATCAACAGTGGATGGAAACGGAAGATAAGAGTGCCCCTTTTATCCAAAATTTCTTGAACAATTCAGTTGCCCACTATCTGCTCAAACAATTTGAACTTAACTCCGGGGAATATGGTGAAATATTTCTGACCAATCAATACGGCGCATTAGTGGCATCAACTGAGAAGTTGACGACTTTTGCTCATGGGCATAAATACTGGTGGAAAGCTGCCTACAATAACGGCTTGGGGAAAATATTTTTTGATGATCGTGGCTTTGATGCCAGCGTTAAAGGGTATGTTCTCGGCATTGTTGTCCCCGTCAAAAAAGACGGTAAAATCATTGGGATTTTAAAGGCCAATGTTCGGATTCAGGGGGTGTTGAGTAAAATTGTTGACGAGTCATCAACCCAATTTCGTCAAATTATGATAGCTCGTGATGGCGGAGCTGTTGTTTTG
>JAMOPE010000112.1 GCA_027064785.1 Geobacteraceae bacterium | reverse complement strand
TGTGCTGCGGAAAGAAATAACCGCAATAACTTGCGGGGGAGTGTCGAAACTGCAACCCGATGAGTTTTCCCGCTGGCTAATGCTTGCAATAATTGTCTTTCGTCGTGCATTCGTCCGGGCATAATTGTGAGTGCTTCCTCGATGTTGCCGTCCCTGTACCGCTTTGCTGCCTGCTGCCAGGCTGAATTACGAATCAGTGCCGGGTCACCGATAAGCTCCCGGGCAAAAGCACTAAATTTTTTTTGTAGCAGCAAACGTCCCAGTTGAGCTGAGTTTCCAAGGGCCCCATAGCGCTGTTCTCCAAACAAATTTGGAACGCCGCGTTTTTGCAGATCCGCAAGGATGAGTTCTGTCCGTGCAAGAGGATCTTTTATGGTATCGCGTAAAGTAATGGTGAAGCGATTGCCGCATAGGTGTCCAAGGCGCAGTTTGTTGCCGTGGCGGTCGATTTTGAGGATTTTTGCCCCATTGAGAGTCAGGGTACCGAGACGGTCAAGGACACTGAAAGGGACTGAAATCATTTGCCGGGTGAGTGCCCGGGCATCTTTCAGTCCTGCGTAACCAATCTCCCGTTCCCGGATTTTGAGCTGACGTGCCAGTTGGTTTACTAGGTCATGAGTGGTTATTCCGGTTTTTTCTAACCATAGATAGAGGTGCTCCCCTTCACCGGAACAGGGGTAGAGGGGGAGTTCCTCAACCTGAAAATCGCTGGGATCCTGCTTATAGATTCCACCAACTCCGGGAAGATTTTCGGTTAGAAACTTCACTCTTCGTCCTTTGGCCAGCGCAGGCGAAAGCCTTTATTCAACCGCGGTGAATCAACTATAATCCCCTCTTTTTTCCGGTAACGGCACAGGTAGATCGGTTGCCCGAGATCGAGGAAGCGCTGCATGTACTTGGAGACGGGATAGTCACCCAAGTAATGGGAATAAGGGGCAGGGCGCATATTTTCGAGGCGTTGGTCTCTGTTCAATAAGTTGGCTGCCGATTCTCCGTAGTCGGTAAAATCGGTACAGAAATTTAATTCTCCGTGATCGGTGAGGCAATAAAGAGCAAGATCAAGAAAGTCACTATTGAGTAGCCGCCGCTTACGCTGGCGTTTTTTCGGCCAAGGATCGGGGCAATTAATATAGATCGCCTGCAGGCTTTGCTCGCCAAGGTAGCAATGCATCAGATAGCGTGCTTCAATCCGCATCATCAGAATATTGGTTAAGCCAGAATCCTCAATGCGTCGGCAGGTTTGTTTGCAGCCCTGATTGAAAATATCAATAGCAATGAAATTTCTTTCGGGATGACGGGCAGCAATCTGGATAATGAAGTCACCGATTCCGCAGCCGATTTCGAGTGCCAGCGGGTTGCTATTACCGAATAGTGGTGCAAAACTCCCCGCTTTTTTTAATTGGGCTTCAGGGATAAATACCGGTGAGGTAATCAGAGTCATTCTTTGCGGCATGTGTGTTCTTCTTTTGCTTCGAATTTATTTAAGGTTGTAAAGATAAGTGCTGATTTGGCGCAGATCTTTTTCAGGGAGAGACTGATAGTTGGGCATGAATCCTTTTTTACGGGATGCCGGATCGATGGTCAACTGTGCTCTGATTTGTTCTTCCGATTTCCCGTTGCCAACCAGGGTGAGATCAATTGCGAGTGAGCCACCCACTCCTTTTATTTTATGGCAGCCCATGCAGCCGAGAACCTCAATCAGTTTTTGTGCGTTCTCCTCCGCAGGTGCCTTTTTAGCAGCACCAGCAAGGGCCGGAGCACTACAGAATATGATCAATTGGAACAGCAATAATAAAGTCTTCATGGTGCTTATATCTTCTCCACGAGAGTCTTCGCAACTTTACCTGCAGTTTCTTTACATTGCAAACGATTCTGCTGTTGTTTTTGGTGGGAAATGGTTGCAATCGGACAAAACGAGGATTAATCTGAGTGTGTTGATTTCTAACCGCATTTCAGATTGATTAAATATGATCTCCATTGAGAAAAAATAGATGCAAATACCTATGTCTAAACGTGCCGGGCAGGTGAAACCTTTTCTGGCGATGGAATTGATGGAACGAGCGAAGGAATTGGAAGCTTCCGGGCAGGATATTATTTATCTCTGCCTGGGAGAGCCCGATTTTGCGACACCACCGGCGATCCTTGCCGCAACGAAACAGGCTTTGGCTGAAGGGGCAACGTCGTATACCCATTCGTTAGGGTTGCTGGAATTACGGCAGGAAATCTGTCGTTATTATGCCGACCATTATTCTGTCAAAATTGTTCCGGAGCAGGTCATTGTCTCATCAGGAACCAGCCCATTGATGCTACTTCTCTTTTCAGCCTTGCTGGAAGAGGGTGATGAGCTGATTTTGACCGATCCCGGCTACGCCTGTTATCCGAGCTTCGTTCGCTTTTCGGGTGGATCACCTGTTTTGTTGCGGACTGCGGCGGAAGATGGTTTTCAACCTCGCGCTGTTCAGGTGCGCAGTTTGATCACGGAGAAGACCCGGGGACTGTTGATTAACTCCCCTTCGAACCCAGCCGGTTCGGTATTGTCTAGTCAGGAGATGGCAGCCTTATCCGAATTGCCTGTCCCGATTATTTCAGATGAGATCTACCACGGTTTAACTTATCAGGGTGAAGAACGCTGTATTCTTGAGTTTACCCGCGATGCCTTTGTTCTCGGTGGCTTTTCCAAGGCCTACGCGATGACCGGATGGCGACTTGGTTTTTTGATTGCTCCCCTAGAGTGTATGCGAACCTTGCAAACTCTCCATCAAAACTTCCTGATCTGTGCAAACCACTTTGTCCAGCGCGGCGGAATTGCCGCGCTGCAGCAGTGTCAGGATGATGTTGATACGATGCGGAGCGTATATGATGATCGTCGAAAGAAATTGGTGAGCCGATTGCGCCAACTGGATTTCGGTGTCCTTTTTGAACCGCAGGGGGCCTTCTATGTTCTTGCCGACGCGCGACACTTAGATAGCAATTCACAAAGACTGGCTCTTGATATCTTAGAAAAAACAGGGGTTGCTGTTACTCCAGGGATTGATTTTGGTAGCGGTGCTGAGGGCTTTCTGCGTTTTTCGTATACGCGCCCGCTTGCTGAAATTATGGCCGCTCTTGATCGGATTGAAAGCTATTTGCGTCAGCATTGACGTTTATTGTCCCATCACGCTGGTGAAAACCATGGACTTTAGTCCAAGACTTTCAGTTGCTACTCATTGTTTCCTTCTCCATTGGGGAGAAGGTGCCCGACAGGGCGGATGAGGGGGCAGTTGTTGCCG
>JAMOPE010000111.1 GCA_027064785.1 Geobacteraceae bacterium | reverse complement strand
TGGTGTTGACGAAGGAATCGACGGGCTGGTTCATATCTCGGACCTCTCCTGGACCAAGCGGATCAAGCATCCATCAGAAGCTTACAAGAAGGGCGACCTGGTTAAGGCCGTTGTTCTGAATATCGACCGCGAGAACGAGCGTTTCTCTCTTGGTCTGAAGCAACTGAACATTGATCCTTGGGAAACTGTTCCTACACGTTATGCACGTGGAACCATTGTTAACGGTAACGTGACCTCTGTCACCGATTTCGGTGTCTTTATTGAGCTTGAAGAAGGTATCGAAGGTCTGATCCATGTTTCTGAACTGAGCAAGGAAAAGATTGAGAGCCCGAAAGACTTTGCTGAAGTCGGTACCAAGCTTGAGGCTGCTGTTTTGCAGGTTGACACTGTTGATCGTAAGATTGCCTTGTCGATCAAGAACCTTGATGTTCAGAAAGAAAAAGCAGAAGTTAACGAGTTTATGGGGGCGCAGAAAACTGCAACCTCAAATCTCGGTGATCTGCTGCAAGGTGCAATCGGTCGTAAGGCTGACGATTAAATTTACGCAGAACTTCAATAAGGGCTCCTGTACTCTCGGGAGCCCTTTTTTTGTTGGATAAAATGAAGAAACGTCCTTTTCTTATCGCAACCATGACCGTCGGTGGAATATTTTTATTCTTTCTGCTGGTGATTATTGCTGCCGGCTGGTTTAGCGGTCGCTCGATGGTTGTCTCCGTTGGGGATAAGATCGGTGTCCTTGAAGTTGAAGGTGCTATTACCGATGCACGTCGATTAGTTCAGCAGATCGATGACTTTCGTGATGAATCAAATATCAAAGCGATTGTTGTCAGAATAAACTCTCCCGGTGGTGGCGTTGGTCCTTCTCAGGAAATTTATGCTGAATTGAAACAACTTGCAGCCCAGAAACCGGTGATTATTTCGATGGGTTCGGTTGCTGCGTCCGGTGGTTATTATATCGCTGTTGCTGGTGAGCGGATTTTTGCCAACCCCGGAACAATCACCGGAAGTATCGGTGTGATCATGTCTTTTCCCAACTATCAGGAACTGATGGGGAAGGTTGGTGTTCACACCGAGGTTGTAAAAAGTGGACGGTTTAAAGATATCGGGTCATCAACGCGTCCTTTTTCGACGGCAGAAAGAGAGCTGTTGCAGGGGATGATTGACGATGTCCATCAGCAGTTTGTTGAAGCAGTGAGTGAGGGGCGCAATATCCCGATTGATCGTCTGCAACCGTTTGTAGACGGGCGGATTTTTTCGGGACGGCAGGCAAAGGATGCCGGTTTAGTTGATGAACTCGGTTCTTTTACTGATAGCATCAAATATGCGGCGAAGGTCGCTGGTCTCGGCGATGACCCTGACCTGGTTTATCCGGAGCAGGAAAGCACAGGTCTTTTTGAACGATATCTGCAAAATGTTGTCAGCCGTTATCTTGGGGTAACTCTTCCACTCAAACCGCTGGCGGGTCCGCAGTATCTTTGGAATGGTTATTAATATTATTGTTACAGGTGGGTGATGAAATGACAAAGAGTGAATTGATCGAACAACTATCCGAAGAACATGAGATTCTCAATAAAAAAGATGCAGAAACCGTTATCAATCTGATTTTCGGTGGAATCGGTGATGCCCTTGCTGGTGGTGACCGTGTCGAAATTCGAGGTTTTGGTTCTTTTTCGGTTCGTGAGCGTGAGGCTCGTGAGGCGAGAAATCCAAAGAGCGGTGAACTGGTGAAGATAGCATCGCGTAAAACTCCATTCTTCAAAACCGGAAAAGAATTGCGTGAGCGTGTTGACGCTAAGTAGATCTGGTTGCTGTTTGAAATAAAAAAAAGACCCTGAGTCATCTCAGGGTCTTTTTTTTATGGAAGAGTCTCCGGGATGCCGGTATGATTCTGTGACAATGACCTGAACAAATAAGTTTGTCTGCGGAAGAGATTTCAGGCGTCCTGCTCGCGGGCCGGCTTGCTCACCACCCCATCACGCATAGACAGGTCAAGAAAAACGTTGGTCAAGGGATCAGAATCACCCCGTGCACCCCAGAAAATCAAAGATCAAATCGTGATTCCATAATAGCAATTTGATATTTTTAGTCAAGTAAAAAATTAAATTTCATAAATGGTATATCTTGATAAATAGGGCTATTGATTGATGAAATGGACAATCCACAGTTTACGGGTGACCGCTGATTCCAACGGGTTACGGCTCGATCAATATCTTGCCGATGCTATTGATGACCTGTCGCGGACCAAGGCAAAAAAAATTATCGATCTCGGTGGAGTTCATGTCAATGGCCGCAGGGTCAGAAGTTGTTCCCTCAGTGTGAACGCGGGCGATTCCATTGATGTCTATATCGATCATCTCCCCCTCGACCCTTACCGTGTTGCTGGAGAGGATATTATTTTCCAGGACAAATATTTAATTGTTTTGAATAAACCGGCACAGGTTGATACTCAACCGACCCATGCCCGTTATAAGGGGACTCTTTATGAGGCGTTGCAATGGCACCTGCGTGACCCGTTTCGACTGCACAAAAAAGCAGATATCGGAATGGTTCAGCGTCTTGATCGAGGAACCTCGGGACTGATTGTTTTTTCTATCCATCCCCGAGCACACAAAGAAATGACCCGGGTTTTTCTGGAGCATGAAACACAAAAAGGCTATCTTGCGCTGGTTCATGGTCGCCTGCCGCAACCACAGGGTGAGATTCGTTCACTCCTTGCCCGGTCGCGTAAAGAGAATAAGGTTAAATCAGTTGAAAAAGGGGGGAAAGAGGCAATTACTCACTACAAGGTTCTTGAACAGTTAGGCGTCTACTCACTCGTTCAGGTCGAAATTCTGACCGGCCGTTCTCACCAGATTCGTGCCCATATGTCTGAACAGGGGTGTCCTCTGGTGGGGGATGTGCGTTATGGTGGCCAAAGAGAAGTTGGAATGCAAAAGGTTGTCAGACCGTTGCTTCATGCGACAATACTAAGCTTCCCCCATCCGGTCCTCAGCCAGACGATGGACTTCACCTTGCCAGTGCCGGGAGACATGGATGGTATCTTGCGACAGTTGAGAGGGTGTTAACATGATTTTTCCACAGATTGATCCCGTCATTTTCAGTATTGGACCATTGGCTGTGCGCTGGTACGGTATGATGTATCTGCTCGGTTTTGTCGGCGGTTATTTCATGATGTGTCATATTGCCAAACTACGCAAATTTGAAGGGCTGAATAACGAGACAATTTCTGACCTGTTATTTTACGGTGTCCTCGGTGTCGTTCTCGGTGGCCG
>JAMOPE010000110.1 GCA_027064785.1 Geobacteraceae bacterium | reverse complement strand
AACCAGTAAAAGCTATTTTCAAGATGAATCTTTCTGAACTGATCGAGAGCAAAGCCGTCAAGAAATACAGAAAAGTTACTTCCATTAGGTAATCCGCTTGGGCTTATGTAGTCGCGATAGTAGTTCCCCTGCGGGTGATAACAATTTTCCACATCTTTCCATGTTAATGACCAAACATGGTATTTCTTGCTGTGGACAATGGCCATACGCTGGGCCATGTCTTGGCCAATCCGATCCTTATGATACATATAACCATCAGTGAAAACCGCTATGGGTTTAATACCCTCCTGTGTACGAGCAGGCTGAAAAACAAAATCCGCCTTAGATGGAACATTGACTCCCTCATTAGCACCTAATGTCACTTGCGGTTCGATATAGTACGCCCGGTTAGCAATCCTCATAAAATAGCCAGGTTTGCCGTTAACCAGCTCTTTGCTAAGGGTTATATCTTTATTTTCACGTCTCATACGCCTCAAGGTTTCAATAAATCTAACCTCCAGCTCACTATCAAAAAGTACATTTACTTTTATGCTCTTGAGAGTATCTGTTTTGACCAGTTGATTTTTATGCTCCAAAATACTGGAAAGAAGCTCAATGGCTGTGTCTCGTGACGTTTCTTCCATATTATAACTGGTCCGATAAGCAAATAGACAACGATAGCATCCGTCTTTACTGGGATCCCTGTTGCATGAGCATGATTTAAGAACGTTTAGGGCCATCTCGAAGACTTCAAGCACTTGTTCTGCACCACGCATCAATTGCTTCAAATAACCAGTCCCTCCAGGAATCGTATCAAAGAGTACAACATATTTTTTCCTGTAGCTCGAATCCTCCACGGGTTCGTCATAGATAGTGGTTCTAATATGATCGATATTGCCGCCATATTTGAGCTTCAGGCCAAGATGAAGTGCTGCGATAAATGAATGCAGTTTTTTCTCAGATCCTGAAAAGGTCGTTAATGGGAGCAATATGCGTATGGCCTCAGATGAAAACTCCCTGTATAAATAAATGCAATCGACAACATTTTTTTCTGAGTCTTGCTCACGCACTGGACATGTAAGTGCATGTCTGATTTCGTCCTTCCTGGTCTGAATTTTCCCACACCGGTAGCAAATCTTAAACCCTTTCATAGGTATCTCTACGCCCGCGATGGTGAGATTTTCACCACCTTCACCTTTCTCTCCGAAATTGACCTCCCGGAATGTGGCTTTGGACAAGAATTCAAATCCAAATGGAAGCTCATCACTGTCTATTTTGTATGCATTGGTAACATGCTTGCTCTCAAAATCAACCAGCATTTGCTTGACATAGAAATTGGGCTCTCGGTCATCATTTTCATCTCCGATCCGGCTGTCCCTGTCTGATGTTGTTGCAAATACCTGTCGCATTTGAAGCATCTGGCGCCTCTGCCCAGCATCAACCCACATTGGACTTCCACAATGGGGACATACCTGCTTTTCCGGTTGTTCAACCTCACGCTCCATGTGTGAACAATTATTACAAAAACGCCATGTCTCAATCTTTGAGACATCCATATTTACCTGATCAATGAGCACCTTTCTTCCACCCGCGTAAAAATGATTAGCAGGTGCTAATTCATCTATTGCACTTACCGCCGGCCGCTCATATTCATACGTCCATGTCTCATATTTGCTCTCTCCTTCTTTAGGGTTCTTCTTTTTTCTATAGATGACAGAACGAAGGATAACGCCCATTTCAGGAAAGGTATAATTTGGAATCAGGCCTTCATCCGTGAAGAAATTATATGTGTTGCGGCCACTTATTTTCTGAACAAGGGCATGAAGCGCGGCTTTTTCTCGTTGCAGATCGCCAAGGTCCTTTTCATAATTCTTGTCTTTAGCAGGATTTTTCCGTCGTTGCTTGATCTTCTTATTCAACACCCTTATCTTCTTTCGAAAAGATTCTCTCTCCTTTTGAAGGCTATACAAGCGCTTCATGATGCGATATGCCAAGCGTGGCTCCTGGGTTTTATCCCCCTCCATGAAGATCTTAAGATATCGCTTCGATTCCGTGCTTAGCGTATCCGCAAACATCTTCATGAAGCGATCCAGGAGATCGATACGGTTGTTTTCGATAAACTGGATGAAATTGTGAGGGAATTTAGCTTTATTAATAGGTTCCAGACTGTTTAATACCTTGCCGATAAGATTCGGAAGAGTCGTCTCGGGAATTCCGGACTCTACCCAACGGTCAAAACAGAAGGCAGTTAACTGTCGTTCCAGCACTGCAGATGCATCAAGGAAAACGCCAGGGGCTTCCACACGGCCTGCAATCATCTCGTTAGGTTCAGCAAAGAAAAAGAGATCATGTGGCCTGGCATTGACCACGGCAATGTTTAGAGCGTTCCCATTCTGTCGGCCTGCCCGTCCAATGCGCTGCTGATAGTTCACCTGAGCAGGTGGCACTGAACAAAGGATCACAGAGGATAGGTCTCCTATATCGATCCCCAATTCCAGAGTAGGAGAACAGGAGAGAAGATTCGGGTCCCAGGGATTTCTTTCATCACCCTTTGCCTTAAATTGCTTCTCTAAGCTTTGTCGATACTCCCGGTCCAACAGCCCTGTATGCTCAGCAGCAAAAATTCTCTGAACGTCGCCTGTAGCATAAAGCTTCCTGTAATAATCAGGACCTACATCCCGCTCTTCATAGTGCCCGCCACAATGAAAGCGCAGACATGGAGTCCCAATCCAGATCTGCCTTTCCGAATCGGAAACAGACACGTTATGCCCACACCTCGCACACCTGAATTGACGGACGCTGGTAGTAATCCGAAAGGCTTCAGGATGTATTCCCCATACCCGGTCTTTTTTTATACAACGCCCCTCAATGATTCCTTCTTTCTCAAGGGCATGGATGACCATGGCATAGATCCGATCAATAATGGGACCAAGCAACCGATTAACCTGTAAAAAGCATTTTTCTGCCCAATTTTGATACCATGTTCTTCTATGTGGGTCTGGGCTAAAGAGCCGATCAAATCGTGTCTTTGCCCGTGTGGTCAGGAACATGGGCGTGCGACTGTTGGGACTGAAATTGGGCATCCATGGGATCTTTCGAAATATTCCAGCATATCCCCAGGCCTGTATATAGGTTTCCAAGCCAGGGTGTAATATCGCCCCCTGATTTTTGAGATGAATCAGAAAACCGACGAGGAAACGCTTTAGAGTGATTACATCAAGGTCCCTCAATTCACCTATTTCATTTCGAAGAGGGTCATACAAGTGGGACAAGAGTTTTTCCAGGCGTTCCGGGTC
>JAMOPE010000109.1 GCA_027064785.1 Geobacteraceae bacterium | reverse complement strand
GGTAATACTCAACCGCTTTGACATCGTGGTTGGTGACGGCCTCAATCTTCTTGATCTTTTCGGCTTCTTCAGGGGTGAAATTGGTGACGATGGTTCGCAGTGTCTGCTCTTCCTCTGCAGTCAATGAACGACATTCCGGAATGTCAGCTGCAACGCACAAGGCGATTAGCCACATAACTTCAACCTTGACCCGGTTTTTTAAGAGGGCATATTCGGAGAAGCACTCGACAAGTTCGCTGACTTTTGCGGCGTAACGACCATCAATTGGGCTAATTGCTGTAATCATTTTTTTATCCTTTGTCATTCATTCGAAGAATCAGGTTGTCACCTGAACAATATTATCCGGTTTGATGATTCTGGCATAGAGTGGTGCTGACAGTTGCTGAATAATGTAGGTCAGCGATATCAGAACAATAACTCCCGATGCGTTCTCCTGCAACAGGCTGATACTGATTCCCAGTGCCAGAGAAATATTTTTCAGAGTTGTGCTGTAAACGAACGAGGTCCTGTCACGTGGTTCAAGGAATAGTCCTCCCAATAAATGGGATAATAGATATTGGAGTGCATAAAAACAGACTACCGGCAGGAGTATTTGGAGAATAAGGTTCGGGCTGGACAGAAGAGTTTTTGCTTTCATCGAAATACCGATAAAGACCATCATAATAATACTGATATTTGAAACCAGCATGATTTTTGGTTTTAACTCCATAAATTGATCAGGAGAAATTTGTCTCAGAATTATCTTTTGAATCAGATATCCGGCAATCAGCGGTGTGAGCAGAAAGGCTAAATTTGTTTTGATGATTTGTATCGAATCGAAGCTGAGCGAATCTCCTAAAATCAGTTGCAGATAAATGGGCGTTGCGATCGCCCCGATGAGTAAGCCAAATAGCATTGTTTTGATACTGTTCAGCGTATTTCCACCACATTTGCGAGTCCAGAAGATTGAAATTCCTGCGGTCGGCAGCAACATATACAGAATAAAACCAAAACTGACATCTGGTTGGTTGATGAAAAAAAATCGGGTAAACAGGTAGACGAACAGCGGAATTATGGTGAAATTGTAGATCTGGGTGATCACTTGCAGCCGCAGGTTTTGGCGACTCAGCGCTTTATTATACTCAATGACCACCATGATCGGGAGCAGTAGAGAAATTAACAGTGGATTGATCAGGTAATGGAGGATTGAGGTGTCGACAAAAAAGCCGGTGATCAATCCGGAAATCAGGGAAATAGTAATAGCCAGTAGCATGGGAACAATCTATAGTGATGTCTACGATTCGCAAGTTATATATCAGTTTAGCCGCGGCGCACAGTGTAACGGATGATCACGTGAATAGACACAAAAAAAAGACAATTTCGTTAGTCCTTGGCAGTGGTGGAGCGAGAGGTTTAGCTCATATTGGCGTCATTCAGATTCTCGAAGAGCGGGGATTAAAAATCAGCTCTATTTCAGGATCGTCGATGGGGGCGCTGGTCGGGGGAATCTACGCTGCTGGACAATTAAAAACGTTTACCGAGTGGGTTTGTGCCCTTGACCGAATGAATGTTTTGCGGTTACTCGATTTCTCATTCAGTGGTGATGCCATTTTTAAAGGCGATCGGATTATTGATACCTTACGTGATCTTATCGGTGAGCAGGCTATCGAAGAATTACCGATCTCTTTTACGGCAGTTGCAACCGATCTCGATAAGAGCAGAGAAGTGTGGTTTTCA
The DNA here is from genome assembly GCA_027064785.1 of Geobacteraceae bacterium. Classification (GTDB taxonomy): domain Bacteria; phylum Desulfobacterota; class Desulfuromonadia; order Desulfuromonadales; family Geopsychrobacteraceae; genus Desulfuromusa. The sequence goes on along the minus strand of JAMOPE010000109.1, from coordinate 1,582 downwards.
AGCGGCCCGCTGTTCGATGCGATTCGTGCTTCTATCGCTCTGCCGACTGTTTTTTCGCCATTTATCCATCAGGGAAGGCCCCTGGTTGATGGTGGATTACTGAATCCGTTGCCGATTGCTCCGACATTACATGACATGACTGATCTGACGCTGGCGGTGAGTTTGTGTGGGAAATCGCAGAAGAAAGAAGAAGTTCGCCCTCCTGTTGTTCAAAATAAATGCAAGAGTGACTCATACTATCAAAAGCTTCTCGATTTTATTGATGATTTGCAGCCCAAAAAAACTAAAGATAATGAAGCGGGAGTTTTTGATATTATTTCCAAGAGTATTGATGCGATGCAATCATCAATTTCCAGCTTTAAACTCGCCGCATATACCCCTGATATCGTTATAGAAATACCAAGGGATGCCTGCTCGATCTATGAATTTGAACGGGCTGCTGAATTGATTGAAATTGGCCGCTATAAAGCGACTTCAGCATTAGAAAATTTCTCCGAACTTGACCTTTAAATTTATACCGATAGCTCGCTTGCCAAATCAAGCAGCATCGGATTGATGGGTCTAATCCCGGCCGTTGTCACTTTTTCCAATGAGGTCAGTGTGATTTCTGTCCCATCCAGCCCGACCATTTCTCCCCCTTTACCGTTGAGAAGCGCTTCGACAGCAGCCTGACCGAAGCGTGCCCCAATCAACCGGTCGAAGACTGAAGGGGAGCCTCCACGCTGATAATGACCTAGGACTGTGACGCGGGTTTCAAAGCCGATCCGATCTTTAATTTGGTTGGCGATGTCCTCTGCTTTTCCGGCACCCTCTGCGACCATAATAATTGAGTTACTGCGTCCTTCGCGGTAGCGTCTACGCAGGTCTTCGCAAATGATATCGAGATCATAAGGTTGTTCAGGGATCAGACTGTATTCTGCTCCGGCAGCAACAGCTGATGCCACGGCAAGATAGCCGCAATTGCGACCCATTGTTTCAACGACAAATGCCCGGTCGTGAGATGATGCGGTATCTTTTAAATTGTCGACAGCTCTGACAATATTATTGAGAGCGGTATCGACGCCAAGAGAGAAATCTGTGTAGGCGATATCGTTATCGATGGATGCCGGGATGCCGATCACCGGGATACCCTGCTGGTGAATGGCATAACCTCCTCTGAGAGAGCCGTCACCACCGATAACAATCAGACCGTCAACGCCCATTCCTTTCAGGTTTTCACACGCCAGATGAAGTCCGGCATCGGTTCGCATCTCCTTGCAACGGGCACTTTGAAGGAAGGTCCCGCCACGCTGCAAGACGTTACTGACCGATCGGGTTGTCATCGATTCGTAAAGACGATCGATCAGCCCTTGATATCCTTTTTGGATACCGATGACATCCAGACCTGATGCTAAACCGGCCCGGACAACCGCTCGCACCGTTGCGTTCATTCCCGAGCAATCGCCACCACTGGTTAATACTGCAATCCGTTTCATATCTGTCGACCTTTCACGATGAAAAATATTTTTGTATGGGTAGATTCATTTCTGGAGTATAAGATATTATAGTAAATTCCATAAGGTTTATTATTATTTTGAGGTGA
>JAMOPE010000108.1 GCA_027064785.1 Geobacteraceae bacterium | reverse complement strand
AATCATTAAAACAATCATACACCGCCAGTACTATCCAGCCGCAGGGTGGGTTGAACACGACGCCGAAGAACTACTCAGAAATATTCAGAGTTGTATCGACATCGGCCAGGTACCCCACCCGAACCACACCGTTGTGACCAAATTTTGAATGATCTGCGGCAAGAAAAGTCTTCCGGCATTTTCCATCATCGCCTGAGCAACCTGAACTTCCGGCAAATCAAAATCGAGAAGAGTTCCGTCGAGGTCAACAGCAGCAAGACTGATGACAACACAGTCGAACCGATATTGTCGAATAAGGGTCATCGCCATTTCTCCAGTGATTCAACAATCACAACTGTGGACATCTCCACCGGTAATCGTCACAAGAAAACAAACGCTGACGAGGTCGAGGCAATGTTTTTAGTTCTAAAGGAAGATGCCATCAGAATCTTGAAGTTTGGGTTTAGCGATGATGACTATTCTACAACTGAAAAGCATTGCCGAATGATTCATCTGGAGAGCTGTAAGAGCCTGGACTTGTATGGACGAAACTGACAATTGGCAGTTTTTTCGCTACATTATTAGCAAAACTATTAGCAAATACCGCTTTAACTAAAAAGGCCACAGGAGAAAATCCTGCGACCCTTTTGATTTTTAAATGGCGCGCCGCGGAAGATTCGAACTCCCGGCCTTCTGATCCGTAGTCAGACGCTCTATCCAGCTGAGCTAGCGGCGCACAAAGACGAACTTTATCGCTCAATTTCAGGGATTTGTCAATCCCTTTTGAATAATACCACAAAATTGTCGTGGCGGAGAGGGAGGGATTCGGTCACTTCGTCACCAGCATCACGCTGGTTCCTGCGTAACCTCCCCTGCACTCACTGCCGTCGGCGTCCTGCCGACTTTTCCGACATTAAGTCGGCGTTCGTTCCGCTTCGAATCCGTTGCGAGACCCGATAAAATTGTCGTGGCGGAGAGGGAGGGATTCGAACCCTCGGTAGCGTTACACTACACTCGCTTAGCAGGCGAGCACCATCGGCCTCTCGGTCACCTCTCCGCAGTCAACAACTTCACGCTTTTCGCTTCAAATCCTCTGTAAATCCAGAGTTCAAAAAATGGCGGAGGAAGTAGGATTTGGTTACTTCGTCACCAGCATCACGCTGGTTCCTGCGTAACCTCCCCTGCACTCACTGCCGCCGACATCATGTCGGCTCTTCTGACATTCAGTCAGCGTTCGTTCCGCTTCAAATCCCTATAGATCCAGAGTTTAATAAATGGCGGAGGAGGTAGGATTTGAACCCACGGAACTTGCGTTCAACGGTTTTCAAGACCGCCGCCTTAAGCCACTCGGCCACTCCTCCGTAACCCTGAATCGGATTCAATCGAAAAACTTTGGGACTGTAACGAAAATCATTTAAAAAAGCAAGGAGAAACAGTCCTTTTCTCAACCTTTGATCTTTTCCAGTTCCCCCATATAGGGCTTCAAAACCTCAGGAACAAGAACCGAACCGTCTTCCTGTTGATAATTTTCCAGAATCGCCAGCAATGTTCGTCCAACCGCAAGTCCTGAGCCATTCAAAGTATGAACCAGTTCAGGTTTTTTTGCCCCTTCACGGCGAAAACGGATCGAAGCCCGTCGTGCCTGAAAATCTCCGAAAGTTGAACATGATGAAATCTCACGGAAGCACTCCTGCCCCGGCAACCAGACTTCGATATCAAATGTCCGGGCAGCAGAGAAGCCAATATCCCCGGTGCAGAGATCGACAACCCGATAGGGAAGTTTCAATAGTTGCAAAACTTTTTCTGCATTCGACAACAATTTTTCAAGCTCAACATCTGAGTCTTCAGGCCGGACAAATTTGACCAGCTCAACTTTGTTAAACTGATGCTGGCGAATCAGGCCGCGGGTATCACGACCATGTGAACCTGCCTCCTTACGGAAGCATGGAGTGTAGGCGGTGTAGCAGAGAGGAAGATCCTTTTCGGCCAGAATTTCATCCCGATGAATATTGGTCACCGGCACTTCAGCTGTCGGGATCAGAAATAGATCAACGTCTTCGGTGTGAAACAGATCATTTTCAAACTTCGGTAGCTGCCCTGTTCCTGTCATCGATGCACGGTTCACTAGAAATGGTGGCAGTGTTTCGGTATAGCCATGCTCTCCGGTATGAAGATCGAGCATAAAGTTGATGAGTGCCCGCTCCAGCCGCGCACCGGCACCAAAATAGACACAAAAACGTGCCCCCGACAGCTTTCCGCCCCGTTCAAAATCGAGGATACCCAGATCTTCGCCGATATCCCAGTGCGCCTTCGGTTTGAAACCAAACGACCCCTTTTCACCCCAGGTACGGATTTCAACATTGTCGTCCTCACTTGCCCCAACCGGAGTCTTTTCGTGAGGAATATTTGGAACCCCCATCAGCAATTCGGAGAGCTGCTCTTCAACCTCACGCAGTTGCTCGTCCAGCCCTTTGATCTGGGCCGAGACTTCTTTCATCCGGGCAATCTCACCCTGAACCTGACTTTTGTCTTTTGTCTTGCCGATCAGCGCCGAAACTTTATTTTTCTCAGCTTTAAGAGTCTCCCCTTCACTCAACAGCTCACGCCGCCGTTGATCAAGAACACTAAATCCCGAAAGATCGATGGCATCACCACGGGTCGCCAAAGCTTTTTCAGCCGCTGCAAAATTTTCACGTAAGTATTTAATATCGAGCATCTTTACTCCTAACCTGACTATTTATCTGACCAAAGAAAGGTTGATAGCACTTCTGTTCCGAAGGGTCAAGAATTGATGATTCATTGTATTTTGTGGGAACCCATATAGAGTTAGTCTTCGAACTCGTATTCCGGGGACACGTAACGAGTACATGTCCCCGGAATACTACAGCGACTTTAAATCCCAAGGTCGCGGGGTTGCGCGCCCGTTCGACACCTTACTCTTTTGTTATGCCACAAAAGAGTAAGCAGAAAAAAGCACCCAAACTCCTTGCCTGTCATGACCTTCGGTCAAAGCAGGTTCCCTCCACTCCACAACTACTTTGAGGATTGGCAAAAACCCAGCTAATGCCTCAAACATTTGCCGCTCTGATTCTCAAATCAGCTGTTCCTTTCCGACTGCGTCACATAGGAAAAAACCAAAAAAATACGTCCACTTTCAAAGAGTGAGAGATGTTCCCGAGATGCTAGGCGCGGTAAAAATTACCCCGCAGGCGTAGCACTAGCTACGTCGAGGATGGAATTTTTACCGCAACAACGCAGATTGGGTACAGCTCTCACTCATTTCGCCCGTTAACCCACCAGTTGTGGTTGTCGTCGAACCACCACTTCGACGAATCGGTTTCCC
>JAMOPE010000107.1 GCA_027064785.1 Geobacteraceae bacterium | reverse complement strand
AAGATCGACATCCCGCTGGCGGACTTTATCAATATGTTTTTTGATTGCCCGACCTGGTAATCCTGCCGGACTCATGATTAATCCGATATCGTCTTTGGTGCAATCGAGGTAGGCTTGCTTAAAGGCATCATCGGCATCACACTCTTCAGTGACAACAAATCGGGTTCCCATCTGGACACCATCGGCACCCTGCTCCAGAGCATACTGCAGATCATCATGATCCCAGACTCCTCCGGCAGCAATCACCGGAATATCCTGATCCCATTTCGTCTTGAAATATTCTTTCACTCCCCGGACGGTTGCATACTGGTCGTAATCACCGTTACCAATTTTTTCCATCTTCTCACCAAGGTGACCGCCGGCAGTATCAGGGTCTTCAACTACAACGGCATCAGGAAAACGCTTGTAGGTTTTGTGCCATTTCCGCCCGATCAGCTCGGCTGCCTTGACCGAAGAGACAATCGGAACCAGTGCCACATCGGGATAATCAACCGTCAAACCGGGAAGATTCATGGGCAATCCGGCACCACTGATAATGATCTTCACCCCGGCCTCACAGGAAGCTCGAACGGCATCTTCAAAGTTTTTAACAGCAACCATACAGTTGACGCCGATAACACCGTCAGGGGCAATCTCATATGCTTTGTGAATTTCATCAATGAGAGCCTGGCGGTCAGCAGCAAAGTAGTTACGCCCGTCGTAGTGATCACTCCCCAGAGCCAGACCGGCCGTCGCAATAATACCGATACCACCATTCAAAGCAACATGACCAGCCAACCGATGTCCAGAAACCCGAACCCCCATTCCACCTTGAATCACCGGAAACGGGACGGTATATTTTCCTATTGTTAATTCTTTAAACATTGAGAACTCCTATTAAATTTGAACGACGATTTTATCAGCACGAATCTCTATTAAATGTAATAGTTATGTAAAACTCACTTGTTCTCTCCCATATCGAGTGGTAATAGAGGGTCATGAAACTTTTCCGGCGCCTTTTTCATCCGTTCATTACATTTATTACCATCCAAATCGTGTGGATTTTTCTGCTGCTTTCATGGATTTACTGGTTTCTCGGTCGTCACCGACAACTGAAAGATCTCGCTGCCCGCTATCAGACGGAGTGGCTCCCCGGAAAAAGTGATTGGTTGATTCTTACTGAAGGAATTATCCTTCTGGTCGCTATTCTGATCGGTGTTTATGTCATTTTCCTCTACTGGCGTCGCCAGGCAGCGCTTAACCGGGCACAGCAACATTTTATTAATCAGGTCACTCACGAACTTAAATCACCACTAGCCTCGATCCAGCTCCATCTTGAAACAATTCAGATGCGCCAGCCCACCCCGGAGCAATTGGAAAAATTTGTTTCACGGATGCAGGGAGACAGCGAACGCCTCAATAGGCTGATTAATAACCTGCTGACTGCCAACAAAATTGAACACCGCGGAGCACGCCTCAACCTGCAACGAGGGGATCTGTCACAGATGGTTGAGAGTTATCTTCAACGGGAGCAGGTTAAATTTCCCGAAGAGGGGTCTTTAAGCTGGTCTATCGAGCCGGGATTAATTGCCCGCTTTGAAGCAGATTCTCTTGAAACCGCCCTCCGCAACCTCCTAGAGAATTCTATTCTTTACACCGACCAACCGCCACAGGTCACAATTGAACTGCGCAAAGATGGTGAGATGGCTCATTTGCGTTTCTCCGATCGGGGACGTGGGATATCAAACCGTTATCAGAGAAAAGTTTTCCGGATTTTTTACCGGGTCCGCCAGAGTGGGAAAACCATCCGTGGCAGCGGTCTCGGATTATTTATCGTTCGCAATGTCATCCGTCTCCATGGTGGCAAGGTCTGGGTTGAAAGCCCCGGCAACGGTCACGGATGTACGTTTCATCTGATGATCCCGCTGCTCGAAAAAAAGGAGTCATAATGACCGCCAAATTGCCACTATTACTGGTTGAAGATGAACCCCATATCGCTGAAGGGCTAATTTTCAATCTGGAAGAGGAGAACTATCAGGTCACCCATGTCGAATCGGGAGAAGAAGCTCTTGAAGCCCTAGAAAAGCAATCGTATGCTCTGGTTATCCTTGATTTGGCACTGCCGGGAATTGACGGTCTTGAAGTCTGTGATCGACTGCGGGAAAACGGCAATCAAATTCCGATCCTGATGCTGACCGCCCGAGGCTCGGAGCAGGATCGGATCACCGGTCTCAGTAAGGGAGCTGACGATTATCTTGCAAAACCATTTAATCTCAAAGAGTTTCTATTGCGGGTCGCAGGATTGCTACGCCGAACAAACTGGCAGCCACAACAGGAAAAAGGAACTTATCACTTTGGGGGAAATATCATAGACATGGAAACCTGTCAGGCGACAACACCCAACGGAATTATTGAGCTGACAGATCTTGAGATGAAAATGTTACAGCTGTTTTTTGAGCAGGAGGGAAAGGTCTTATCACGGGGGAATCTACTGAAACTGGTCTGGGGAATGTCGCCGCAAACAGAAACGCGGACACTCGACAACTTTGTCGTCCGGTTGCGTAAATACTTTGAAATTGATCCGGCAAAACCTCGATTTTTTAAAACAGTGCGCGGACGCGGCTACCGATTTATCAAAGACCCGGAATAGCTCAACGCACCACAGGTTTTGCCAAGGTTCCACCAATCCTCAACAGATAACTACCATCGGTTGTTGGTCGGACTCCGGTCAACTTCAACATATCCTGCAATGTTTCTGATGTTGCAGCAGTCGGCTGTAACCGGATATTCAGATTGAGGCGGGTTTGTTCCGGAGTTTCCCCCACCAGAATATTACCACCGCCACTCACATCAAGAACACCGCCATTTAAAACAACCTTTTCCAAACTGAAGCGACGCTGATTAAACTTCCCCGCCAACCGTAGTGTCCCGAGTGCAAGGCGACCCGGCAGTCCTATTCTCTCTAAACCCAGAACAGCGCCGTCTTTAAAGATGAAGGTAAACTCTCCACGACCATTCAATTGACCGGTCATGTCTTCCCCGTGGAATTCACCACTCAGCATTCCCGAAACCCGGTACGGTAAATCAGGCTTCTGTAAGCTCAGAACAGAAACATCCTTAAAGTTCAGACGGACATCCCCTTTCTGGCTCCCCTCGCCATCAACCTTTCCTGATGCCAGCTTGCCATCAATTTGAATCGCGGGATCAGTCGATAAAAGACGACTCCAAACTGGGGTTATTTGTAAACCCTCCAGTGTAAAATCAGCAAGACCCTCTTTGCCGGGATAAACGAACAAATCAAGGCTCAAACCCAACGGTAACAGCAAAGTCGCATTCTCTCCACGCATGTCCGCCCCCGTCT
>JAMOPE010000106.1 GCA_027064785.1 Geobacteraceae bacterium | reverse complement strand
AGTGCACTAAAACAATTCAGAAAATGGCTATTGGAGGAAGTGAAAAGCTTTCAAGAGTATATATGGGACAAACAGACCAGAGTCAAGATCCCGCTCGATCAACAGGTTCATGAGTAAATTATTCATCTAAAATATCAGTAAAAACCCGCATAAAATTACCACCGAGAACTGCAAGAATATCGTCATCACTGTAGCCTCGAATAATCATCTCACAGGTAAATTCACCCAGGTTCGCATGGGTATCTATAATGTCGTGGGTCTCCAGATCCGGAACCATTTGCAGAAAGTCCGCATGTCTATCGCAAAGGTCAAAACCAATTCCAACATGATCTATTCCTGCAATGTCAACAATATGATCGACATGGTCGACAAAATGGGCAACGGTCACATCGGGTTCATTATCGCGGATAAAGACATTGAGGGCATTCATTCCGATAACACCATTGGTGCGGGCAATTGCTGTAATTTGAGAATCTGTCAAATTTCGCATCGACCCGGCAAGACTCCGGCAATTTGAGTGAGAAGCGATGATCGGTTTTGTAGCAACATCTACAACATCACTGAAACCTTCGTCGTTGAGGTGGCTGACATCGATAAACATTCCCAGTTCCTCGGCTTTCTCGACCAGCTCAATACCAAACGGGGTGAGTCCCCCTTTGCGCCCTTCCCGCCTGTCATTAAAAAAAGCCCCGTCAGCAGCGTAATTACGGCGGCTCCATACCAAGCCGAGACCGCGAACCCCAAGTTCATAAAATATCCGCAGTAATCCCAGATCATTCTGTAACGGGTCGGCCCCTTCCAGAGAAAGAAAAATAGCCAGATTCCCTGCCGCCTTCACTGTTTGAGCTTCAGCAACAGTGCGACAAATCTGGAATTGATCCGGGGATTCAGCCATCTCTTCATGAAGGTAACTGATCTGATCCAGAGCTTTTCGTAATCCCATTTCTGGAAGAAAAATATCGTTGATAAAAATCGCCGAAACGATGAGATTAAAATCGGCAGCACTAAAATTGGGAAGATATCTCTTTTCAACTACCTGGGTTTCACCGCGTGAACGCCTGAGATCAACATCGTAGGTTAAATCACAATGGGCATCGACAGTAAAAGCCCGACGGTGTAGATCAGCAACCTGCTCAAGGTACTTTTTGTTCAAACCAAAATCCTTATCTTTTTTATTCAATAAAGCTATTGATTCCAAGCCCGGGTTGATCTGACAAACAGATACGCGCTCCCTGATAGCTGATCCCGCCAGATCCCGGGTTGCTGCTGCAAAACAAGGGCGCATCAAGGTCATAACGACAAATATTTGTCTGACTGACCGCCAGATGAGCAGCTGCAGCAACACTGACATGTGACTCCATCATCGAACCGATCATACATGGAATCCCGGCAGCCTCCGCCACCGCAACAATTTTCAGGGCATTATAGATGCCACCGCATTTCATCAATTTGATATTTAAACCATCGGCTGCCCCCATTGAAAGCAGTTTAAAGGCATCGCGGGGAGAAAAAATACTTTCATCGGCAACCACCGGAAGATCGAGGCTATCCCGCACAGTTTTCAATCCATCATAATCCCGGGCCAAAACCGGCTGTTCCATCAATTCGATATCAATTGCCCGTTTTTGCAGTTCTTTACCGATGCTGACCGCTTCTTTTACGCTCCAGCCCTGATTTGCATCGATCCTGATCTTTACATCAGGACCAACCATCTCCCGAATAGTTTGCAACCGCTCGATATCGAGGTCTGGGGAGCCACCAACCTTTATTTTCAAAATATTGAAGCCAGCATCAATTTTTGCTTTACTCTCAGCAACCATTTTATCCAGCGTATCAAGGCTGATCGTCATATCAGTTTCCAGCGTGTTGACCATCCCGCCAAGTAAGCGATAAAGCGGAACATCCAGAGCCTTTGCGGTAAGATCGTAGATGGCCATATCGACTGCAGCTTTTGCCGATGTGTTCCCGACAAGGCAGCGGTTGAGTCGCTGCAGAACAGCTTCAGGTTGTTCAATCTCCATTCCGACAATATGACTACGAATATGTTCGATTCCAGCGATGATTGATCCCACCGTATCTCCAGTAATAACTGCTGTCGGAGCGGCACCACCAAAACCGGTCAAGTTGGAGTCGGTCACAACAGTCACAAGAATATTTTCGATCTCTGTGACAGTCCGCAGTGCCGTTTTAAACGGTGTCAGGAGCGGAATCGTGACAATTTTTATTTTAATATCGGCAATTTTCATTTTCAACTCGGAAGATAACGGTTAACGGAGGTAAAGGTGTTGACACGTTGACGGGTAAAGAGAGGATCACTTTCGTTAAAACTGTCAATCCTCACCCAGCCACTGGCATGGATATAACGTTGCTCACCCAGTGAAATAGCCACATGTGTCACCTTGTCGGGCGTACGACTGAAGAACAACAAATCTCCCGGCTGTGCATCAAGGTAATTAGTACTCAGCAGTTTTCCCTGCTGTTGCTGCCAGGCGTCACGGGGAAGCTGAAGACCATGAAGTTTAAAAACGGTCTGAACAAGCCCGGAACAGTCAAATCCTCTGGGGCTTGTTCCACCCCAAAAATACGGATAGCCGAGAAAATCGTGAGCCAGAGAAATAATGTTGTCGGGAGAAAGCTCAGGGAAGATCCCAAAATACTTTTTTTCAGCCCAACCGAGGGTTCCATCCGGCAACACTATTTGGAGCCAGTCGCCACTTTTATCGCAACAGACCAGCCGGGAACCAATAACAGCATCTCTGACTGCGGGGGATGATTCTGCGGGTTGAGAATAGATGCGGACAAAATGGCTGACAACGGTAATGTTCTCACCTTTCACCGCTTCATCACTTGTCACAAGTTGATCTTCAGGTATCCAGCTCTGATAATTATCTGCCTGACGTATCAGTGTGTGATTCTCTTGCTCCTCAAGAACCTCAACTCGTTCGCCAAGACATCCCTGAGTAATAATTTCAGACTGACTCGAAGGCTCACGATAATGGTTGCTGACACCAACATTGATGATCCCGATTTTTTTCATAACCGTCTTTCTCGGACTTTTGCTGATTAGAAATCCTGAAACTGATCAATCGCCGCCCGGTCATATCCTTTACTGGCAGTGAAAAGCTGCCGGGTATAATCCTCTTTAAGCTCCCCGGTCTGCAGTTGTTCGGTACTGATCATCTCGACAACTGCCCCTTGACTCATAACAGCGCAACGTTCGCACATATACGACACAACCGCTAAATCGTGGCTGACCATCACATAGGTCAAATTACGTTCTTTTCGAATATCCTGCAACAGGTTGAGAACTTCTGCCTGAATAGAGACATCAAGTGCCGAAGTCGGTTCATCCAGCAAAACAATT
>JAMOPE010000105.1 GCA_027064785.1 Geobacteraceae bacterium | reverse complement strand
GCTGACCGAAACGGTGACTGCAGTCGAAGCACAGGCGCGGGAAATCTCTGTCATGGCAAGACTGAAGGCGACAACACCAGCCTCGGTCCCACCATATTCTTCTTTAACGTTCAATCCCATGAAGCCGAGCTCTGCCAGTTTTTTTAAATTCTCCAGCAATGTCTCACGATCTTTTTCACGATCCAGCTTGTCGGCAACCGGCTCCAGTTCCGCTTTGGCAAAATCACGGGCGGTATCCTGAATAAGTTTTTGTTCCTCCGTCAAATCAATGTTCATCTCACTCTCCTTGGTTATATCGAATGAAAAATCATGGCAGTGTGACGACCTAACGAACAATATCGATAGGTAAATCAAGGTGCTGACCCCATTCTTTCCAGTATGCTGCAGTTTCTTTAGAGAAAGCCGTTCGGTATTCCTCTATGGTGTGAATATTCAGAGATTCTTCCAGCCGGTTTTTGAAGTGCGGCTCCAACGCTGCGACCGCAATCCAACCATCAGCAGCCTGATAAATGTTGTATTCCGGAATTCCCCCGCCGAGGATCGCCCCCGGCTCGGTACTGCCATAACGGAGAGGCTCTGCCATCATCTCGGCGACTTCGGAAAGGGGCACCAAGATTTCATCCGTATTGCCGGTCAACTGCCGTTGCAGTAACAACGCCAGAGCAGAAGAAACCGTTCGCTCCGCACCTGCCATATCGGAAATCAGGGAACGCGGCATATTAGGTGGGACAACCAGGCGATTCTTGGCCTGATAGGTTAAATCGTGTCCAGCTTCGTTATCATGCGGTGCCGGATAACCGACGATAGAAACCATGCAGAGATTCGGAAACTGTTTTTGTAAATGGGAAAAGTCCAGTCCCAATCGTTGCATTGCAGAGGGACGGGTCGCCGCAAGCAGAAGATCAGCTTCACCCAACAGACGGAATAATTCATCTTTTCCATGGGACTCTTTCAGATTGAGTCTGACAACGTCATGTCCGGCAGCCATATCACGATACCATCGGGCACTGTAGTACTCCATCGGATCACCTGAAGGCGGCTCGACTTTGACGACAGAAGCACCCATCCCGCTCAAACGCTGAGCTGCCGCCGGGCCAGGCAGGTTGACCGCCAAATTGACTATCTTTATCCCTTGGAGCATGATCTATCCTCTCTTTTTCAGTTGTCTCCCCCACGGGCAAACCTTGATACAAATCCCGCAAATCGGTGCTTCAACATTGGGAATCAGCATAAATTCGGTCAACAGTTTGTCTGAGCATTTCTTAAAATCGAGAGCCTCTTCACGATCGGCATAGTGAAATTCGGTTGGGACGTTCCGGATGGCCTGAGCAACACACGCATCGGCACAAAAATGACAGCTGCCACAGCTATTTTTCAGCGGGCTGTCAGCATCCAGCTCCATATCGGTCAATAGGGTCACAAAACGGACCCGGGGTCCATATTCGGGGGTCACAATCAACAGACTCTTGCCCTGCCAACCCAGTCCGGCGACATTCGCAACCGCCTTGGATGACAAGTGGGAATTGAGCTTTTCCATATCAAGAAGCTGAGACGCCGGAATAGGCAACGATCGATATCCAAGATCTTCAATGTAGCTGCTGAGCTGCAACGCCACATGATCAAGAAGGATATTGACCTGCTGGTAGACCCTTGCGTAATGGGGGGTTGGACGGTCATCCAACTGCTCAAAAATTGCGTTGGGTAGTTTCACTGCCATCGAGATGGCATAATCGTAACTGTTGAGAAGGTCCGCAGGTTGACAGTCAATGCCCCGGAGCAAATCGAGATCGGCAATCCCGACCAGATTCGCTCCGAGAGAGAGGGCTTTCTCTTTAATGTCGACCGTTTGAGAAACCTCCGCCCGATCACAATCCGGCGATGACACCGCTGCCATCATCACTTCTCAATCCCAACCCGTGCCGGGACACCCTGCTGATAATAATGCTTGATTTCGCACATCTCGGTCACCAGATCAGCAGCTTCGATCAACCGTTCATCGGCACTGCGACCGGTCAGCACCAACTCAACATGGGCGGGCTTGTCCTTTATCAGTTGCAGCACTCGCTCGACATCGATCAGGCCAAACCATATTGCCCCGTTGACTTCATCAAGAATCACCAGATCATAGTCACCACTGGTCAATGCCGAGTGGGCCAGATCAAGAGTTTCGTTGGCAATCCGGATATCTTCTGGATCGAGTTTATCTTTGAAGATCCAGTTATCACGGCCAGTCTGATGAATCGTCAACAACGGTGCCAGTTTCTTTGCCACCCGATGCTCCCCGTATTCACCACCCCCCTTGATGAACTGCACCATACAGACCTTTAAACCACGCCCAACGGCACGAAATGCCAACCCCAGAGAAGCGGTCGTTTTCCCTTTGCCGTTGCCGGTATAGATCTGCACATATCCCCGATCAAGAGCCACTCTGACCTCCTAGGATTGAAGTTCTGCAGTCAAGGCAGGAATAAACTGAAGGAGATCGGCAACCACCAGAACATCAGCCACCTCACCGATTGGTGCTTCTTTGTCCTTATTGATCGCGACAACAAAATCTGACTTTTTCATTCCGGCAAGGTGCTGAATTGCCCCGGAAACACCACAGGCGACATAAAGCTTGGGAGAAACAGTCTGTCCCGTTGTCCCAACCTGATGGCTATGTTCAACCCACTCGGCATCGACCACCGGACGGCTTGCCCCCAGCTCACCACCCAATGCTTCGGCCAGCGCAGCGACCAGCGAAACATTGTCCTTTTTGCCAACACCCCGCCCGGCGGTCACAATCACCTCAGCCTTGGTCAAATCAACATCTTTCTTCTCAGCCGGTTCATAACCGCCAAAGGTGTACTGACTATCACCGGTGATCTCCAGTTTCTCAACAGTTGCCCTCCCCGAACCGGGTTCAGCCGAAAAAGCCCCCGCCTGAACGGTAATGACCGCCGGGCCCGCTGTCGGTTTAACTTTGCGGCGCATTTTAGCGTTGCAGCAACCAACCTCAAAACCGTCATCAGCAACCGCAACAACTTCGGTCACCTGACCAACTTTAAGAGCTGCAGCAACCCGTGGAGCCAGATCCCAGCCGTAAGATGAATGGCTGAAAACGATATAATCGGGTTGTTCTTTTTCGATGGCTGCCAAAACCGCAGCCTTATGAAGTACCGGATTATATTCACCACACACCGCAATATCTGCCAGATAGACTTTGCCATCCAGCTGCGGCACGGCATCGTCACTGCCAATCAGCAGTGCTGCCTTGTCAGCTCCTAGTGCGTCGGCAAAAGAAACAAGTTCATATGTCGTATCGAGGAGTTTCCCCTCGCGATATTCGCAAATCAATAATGTTTTCATTTTCTACCTCCCTTACTAACCGATCACCGCA
>JAMOPE010000104.1 GCA_027064785.1 Geobacteraceae bacterium | reverse complement strand
CGGATCAACCGGACCAACCAGCATCAACCCCCGCACCAAACGCCCTTACCGGCTCAATTTTCCGGTTCTGATGGTACGCGATATGGTGCGGGCCCAGAAACTGCTGCTGGATCACCTTGGAATCTCCTCCCTTGTCTCGATTGTTGGTGGGTCAATGGGGGCGATGCAAGCGATCGAGTGGGCAATTCACTATCCCGAGATGGTTCGCTCCATCGTCCCGATCGCCGGAACAGGAAAAACATCACCGATGGCGATTGCGTTGAATGCATTGGCACGCCAGGCGATCTTCAACGATCCGCTGTACAAAAAAGGAAATTATCATCCCGAGCACCCGCCAGCAGACGGATTAGCGCTGGCACGGGCAGTTGGGCATATTTCGTTTCTTTCCGATGCCTCGATGCAACTGAAATTTGAGCGGCGGTTTTCGGTCCGTGACGGGATGTTTGATTTCTTCGGCAAGTTTGAAATTGAACGCTACCTCGACTACAACGGCAGGAACTTTGTTGATCAGTTTGACACTAATTCATTCCTCTATCTTGCCAAGGCGCTAGACCTCTACGATGTGTCGTGGAACTTTGACTCTCTCAGTGAAGCCCTCGACCAGATGAGCTGTCAATCACTGTGGTTTGCCTTCACCTCAGACTGGCTTTATCCCCCCGCACAAACCGAAGAGCTGGTCACGGAACTGCGAAGGCTCAACAAATCCGTCGATTACCACCTGATCGATTCTGATTATGGGCACGACTCTTTTCTGGTTGAACCGGAAAAATATATTCCGTTACTGAAGAGTTTTCTGGAGCAAATTGATTCCTGATCGCGTGTTCTCAAAATTGCGAGAAATGTTCTCATTTTGAAAACAGCCCGCCCCTTTCCTCAATCAAACAACTCCAGCTGTTCAAATTTCAATACTTCCGATTTAAACGGCCGGGGCTGAAAACGGGGACAATCGAGCATAACAATACTGTCCGGTTGCTTGCATTGACGAATGCAGCGCCTACACAGCTTGTTGATTTTTGCACAGTCTTGATCTGCCATCCTCACCCCTTACGGACGCTCTACGTCAGCATTCATCATCAAACAATTTGCTGCAACTCACCGAACATGCTAGATTAGCCGATAATTATAAAACTTTCATTCCTTCGGCGGCAGCAGAATGGGCGACGAAACCCTTAAAATAACCGTTCTCGGTTCGGGAACCAGCACCGGAATTCCGGTGATCGGCTGCCGCTGTCCGGTCTGCCTGTCTGACCATCCCCACAATCGGCGAACCCGCTGCAGCGTTCTGCTCAGTTATGGAAAATACAACATTCTGATCGATACCTCAACCGATCTCCGCCAGCAGGTATTGCGGGAAGATATCCGTCACATTGATGCTGTTTTCTACACCCATTGTCATGCCGACCACCTCCACGGGATTGACGACCTGCGCGGATTCAACTTAAGAACAAAGGGACCAATCCCCCTATATGGTTCGGAAAAAACACTTGGGGTTATAGAGCATAACTTTGGCTACATCTTTGACAAAACAGAACCTAAAAGCTATATCCCCCGACTGGAGTTGCACCCAATCCAGCAGACAGTTGAATTATTTGGTTTAAAGGTGACCCCGATTCCGTTAATGCATGGGAATCTTAAAACCTTTGGCTATCGCTGTGGTCCTTTTGCTTATCTGACCGACTGCAATAAAGTTCCGGTCGAATCGTTTACCCTGTTAGGAGGATTGGAATTGTTGATTCTGGACGGTTTGCGCTTTACCCCGCACAACACCCATTTCAACATTTCACAAGCGATTGAGGTAGCACAGCAGATTGGCGCAAAGCAGACGCTGCTGACTCATCTGAGTCACGAAGTCGATCACCCGGTTCACGATCAACAATTACCAGAGGCGATAAATCTCGCTTATGATGGGCAGCATTTCGAATATCCAATTGATCCAGCAGAAATGAAATTATAATTTTTATGAACACTGAACTTAGTTTGCACGGAAAAATAAATAACAATATCGAGTATTTTGCAACCGTTGCAGGCTGCAGAACAGCTCACACCCATTTTTTCCAGATGGTCGATCAAGACCTGCGTTTTTTTGCTCCCGGCAGCGAACTGGTCCTTACTCCGACAGGGATTCACCAAGCCGGCAGCGGCGGGACGTTCTGCGAATATATGTTCGGTGTTGATCAGCCCCTCTCCGACCTAAGCAAAGAGGAGATTCACAATCGTCTTATTCTTCTCGGGGCCGGATATAACGAGAATGGCGAGCTGGAGATCGGTGAACAAAACCAAGCGGAACAAAGTTACAATGATATCTTTCTCCAGGGGCACGCTGTCGATAATTTCTTCTTTTTTGTCGATGGTCTGCAGGAAAAAAATCACCAGCAACAACAGAAGGCAATCCTCCGTTATCTGGGGAAAACCATCAAGCGGATCACCCATCTTAATCGTCAAGATGATTCACAAGTTGCGGAACAACTCCGTTCTCAACTTCCTGAACAATGCACCCTCTATCTGATTCGGCTCTCCAACAGTAACCATTGCCATTTCCAACAGGAATTTCAGACCCTCTATTATCGGGACCGGGCAATTTCACAAAATACCCGGATGGTGTTACAGCAACTGGCCGATAATCTGGGGATTGAAGCCTATCAGCAGGAACGGATTCACATCGATGTCATGTATCGCCACCGGGACAATTACCGGATCATCGATGAGTATAAAAAAGTGCTGATTGCGTGCTACCAGCAAAAGAAGATCGACCGGCAACAGCACGCCCGCTTGACCCGCCTGAAAACTTTGGCACTAAGGAATCAGATTCCCGCAGCACTCATCTCAGCCCTTGATAATAAGTTGAGGATGGAGGCAAGCCGTCAGGATCTGGAACCGGAATATACGGCAATCACCAGAGATATTCTCCATGATTTGCTCCTTTCCAAAGGGATTGGTAGCCGCGACATGATTCAACTGTTGTTCGCCAAACAGCATGCCCGGCGTAACCATGACCACAGTTTTGAGCAACTGCTTCTCGAAACGGGGCAACTGTTCGACGAACAGATCCGTGAAGGGGGGCCGCTGTCACTGCTGGAAGATTTCTCTTTTATTATTGCCTTCTTTGACCGCTACGACAGTACATCGACCAATATCAGCCAGATTGCTTTCATGGAAAACTACCGCCCAACCGAGGAACTGCTACAAAACCTCCTCGAAAGTCGACAGGAGTTCAACAAACTGGTGAAGGGGTTGTTTGATAAACTGTTTTTCAACGATATTTTCACCAACCGTTACCTCGGACGCTTCGGACGGCGCAAACTTGCATGCCTGAAACAAGGATTGGAAGAGATTGCAGCCGGAGTTTCAACGGTGAAACGGCTGACAGCCGAACTGAAAATGATCGATTCGGAG
>JAMOPE010000103.1 GCA_027064785.1 Geobacteraceae bacterium | reverse complement strand
ATCAGGCAATAACGGATGACATCACTCGTAAAAAAAATCGCTGGGAATTATTGTGCGGTCGTCTTGATGCTCTTTCTCCACTGGCTGTCCTTTCCCGTGGTTATGCCATCGTAAAACAGCACGAAACGGGGACGGTTATTCAGAGTGCTCGACAGGTCAATCGCGATGATCGTGTCGAAATCTCTCTTGCTGATGGACAGGTGATGGCTACGGTGACACGAATCGACACAAAAGGGATGAAATAACGGTTTAAGCACTTGACGGGGTGGGGCGGTGCTGTTGATAATCAACAATTCTAATATTATGTTGAACGGATAGACGTATGGCAGCAAAAACAAGTTTTGAAACAGCACTGAAAAACCTTGAAAAGGCTGTTGACCAGCTGGAGTCGGGGGACCTGACTCTTGATGAAGCGTTAAAAGTCTTTTCGACCGGTGTGAAGCAGGCAGAAAACTGCCGAAAGTCGTTGCAGAAGGTCGAATTGCAGGTTGAGCAGTTGCTGCAGAAGGACGACGGCTGTCTGTATCGGGAGACGTTTGATGGCGAATGATAATTGGGAGCTGAAGGGATACCTCAAAGAGAGAACCCAGCTGATCGAATCTGCTCTTGATCGATACCTTCCGTCAGCGACGACTTTACCGACGACTCTGCATGGGGCGATGCGTTATTCAGTTTTTGCGGGAGGGAAACGGATTCGGCCAATTCTGATGCTTGCAGCCTGTGAAGCAGTGGGTGGTGAAATCAAAAATGTACTTCCCGCTGCGTGTGCCATTGAAATGATACACAGTTACTCGTTGATCCATGACGACCTCCCCGCGATGGATGATGACGATCTACGGCGTGGAAATCCGACCAATCATAAAGTTTATGGTGAAGCAACAGCGATCCTGGCTGGTGACGGTCTGCTGACTGAAGCATTTATCCTATTGTCAAATCCCGCGATTCGCGGAACAGCGACAGTTGAGCAATACTGCGAGGTGATTCATCTGTTGGCAAAAGGTGCCGGGTCTCGAGGTATGGTCGGTGGTCAGGTTGTTGATATGGAGGCCGAGGAAAAGCCGGTCGATTTGCCGACACTTGAATATATTCACACCCACAAAACCGGTGCACTGATTCTGGCCGCAATAGAGGTTGGGGCTCTGCTGGGCGGGGCAACAACTGAGCAGCGGCTGGCTTTGTGTCGTTTCGGTGAGGCTGCCGGATTAGCGTTCCAGGTTGTCGATGACATTCTCGACATTGTTGCTGATGAAGATCAGTTGGGTAAGGATATCGGCAGCGATCAGCAGCGTGGTAAAGCGACTTATCCGGCACTGCTTGGCTTGTCCGGTGCCCGCGAGCGGGCTGATGAGTTGCATACCCGGGCTCTTGATTCGTTATCAAAGCTTGGTGATGCGGCTCGGCCATTGCGCGAAATTGCCAGTTATATTGTCAATCGGTCTCACTAGCCGTATCGATTGATGAAGCAAGGACGATAGATGGACACACTCCTGTCACAAATAAAATCTCCGGCTGATCTGAAAGGGTTGGATCGCGGTCAAATGTTGCAGCTTGCTGAGGAGCTGCGCACCCAGATTGTCTCTACCGTCTCGGTCAATGGTGGGCACCTTGGGAGTTCTCTTGGGGTTGTTGAGCTGACAATTGCACTGCATCATGTTTTTGATTCACCAAATGATCAGATTGTCTGGGATGTTGGTCACCAGGCATATGCCCATAAATTGTTGACGGGTCGGCTTGAACGCTTTGATTCTCTCCGCCAGCTTGATGGGATCAGTGGTTTTCCGAAAAAGTCTGAAAGTAAATATGATTGTTTTGGCGTCGGCCACTCGAGTACCTCTATCTCTGCTGCACTGGGATTAGCAGCGGGGCGTGATATCTGTGGTGAGGATGATAAAATTATTGCAGTGATTGGGGATGGCTCCCTGACGGCGGGAATGGCATTTGAAGGGTTGAATCATGCCGGTCACTTAAAACAGAAACTCGTCGTTATTCTTAACGACAATGAAATGTCGATTTCACCAAATGTCGGGGCACTTTCTTCATTTCTCAGCCGCAAAATGACCTCTGAAACATTCATTCGTTTCAAAAAAGAGACAGAGAACCTGCTTGGCTATGTCCCGGGCATTGGTCGTGAGCTTGTCAATCTGGCAAAACGGGCAGAGGAGTCATTCAAGAGTTTTATGACTCCGGGAATGCTGTTTGAGGGGTTTGGCTTCGATTATTTCGGACCGATCGATGGCCATAATATCGAAGAACTGACTGAAACACTGCGTAATGTCGCCCAGATCAAAGGGCCGGTATTACTCCATGTTCTGACCAAAAAAGGGAAGGGCTACGAGCCTGCTGAGAATGATCCGCCCAAGTTTCACGGTATTGGACCTTTCGATTCGGCAACCGGTGAAGTCAAAGGTGGAAAGTCGGGTGGTGTACCGTCATACACCAAAGTTTTCGGTGATACGTTGACTCAACTGGCCACTGATAACCCACAGATTGTTGCGATTACTGCAGCGATGGCTGAGGGGACGGGACTAACCCGCTTTTCCAAAGAGCACCCTGAACGTTTCTTCGATGTTGGAATTGCTGAGCAGCATGCTGTTACTTTTGCCGCAGGTCTTGCCTGTCGGGGGTTGAAACCGGTTGTGACTATCTACTCAACATTTATGCAACGTGCCTATGATCAGGTGCTGCACGATGTTTGTCTGCAAAATCTTCCGGTCACATTTGCCCTCGACCGGGGCGGGCTGGTTGGTGCTGATGGTCCGACACATCACGGCGTTTTCGATCTTTCGTTCCTGCGACATATCCCTAATCTCGTTTTCGCTGTGCCGCGTAATGAAGTCGATCTGCAGCGGTTGATGAAAACAGCAAGTGAATTTGACGGACCCTTTGCCTATCGTTACCCACGTGGTAGTGGCTCAGGTCTGCAGTTGGCTGAAACTCTTGAGTCGTTTGATATCGGGCAGGGAGAGCTTCTCCGCGAGGGCAACGATGGTTTGATCATCGCAGTCGGAGTCCTTGTCAATGAGTCTCTTGCTGCTGCTGAGGCATTGGCTAAAGAGGGGATCGACATCGCAGTTATCGATGGTCGTTTTGTTAAGCCTCTCGATAGTGATCTTATTATTACTCACGCTGAAAAAGTTCCTTTTGTCCTGACGGCTGAGGAAAACTCACTGCAAGGCGGGTTCGGTTCTTCGGTTCTTGAGCTCCTCAGCGATGTTGGTTTGACGATCCCGGTGGTTCGGCTCGGAATTCCTGATCAGTTTGTCGGTCAGGGGACGCAGGCTGAACTTCGAAGTCAGCTTGACTTGGATGTCACGGGTATTTACAAGCGGGTTAAGCAGGCAGTGAATCGCTTTAAACTGAAGGCAACGGCAAGCTGAAGGGGAATGTTATGCATG
>JAMOPE010000102.1 GCA_027064785.1 Geobacteraceae bacterium | reverse complement strand
ACGTAACGAGTACATGTCCCCCGAATACTATCTGTCAATAAATCAATCCACCCTTTTTACGCACTTTCCGTAGTGTCTTGTTCGCAGCGTAGCGGGCTTTATCGGCTCCCATGGCGAGAATTTTTCTTAACCCTTCCGGATCAGCGAGCAGTTCTTTCCGTTTCTCGGTATATGGCGCAAAGAAATCACGGGCCGTTTCGAACAATTCCTGTTTCACATCCCCATAACGCAATCCTGGAGTCAGGTAACGCTGACGCAGTTCTTCGACACCCTGTTTGTCGAGGAATAACCGGTAAATCTGGAAGATATTGCAGGTATCGGGATTTTTCGGTTCTTCGATGGGGGTCGGATCGGTGACAATCCGCATGATCTGTTTCCGCAGCGGTTTTTCATCCAAAAACAGGTCAATGGTGTTGCCGTAGCTTTTACTCATCTTGCGTCCATCAAGACCGGGAACAGTGGCGACATCATTATCGATTTCAGGCTCCGGAACAGTGAAAACATCTCCGTATTCGTTGTTGTATTTGATGGCAATGTCACGTGCAACTTCAAGATGCTGCTTTTGATCCTTGCCGACAGGAACCCGATCACTCTGATACAACAGAATATCGGCTGTCATCAGCACCGGATAAGCAAACAACCCGTGGTTTGCTTTGATCCCCTGCGCCACCTTATCTTTGTAACTGTGGCAACGCTCCAGCAATCCCATCGGGGTGAAGTTGGAAAGAATCCAGGTGAGTTCCTGAACTTCGGGAATATCCGATTGCACCCAGAACGTCGATTTTTCGGGATCAAGGCCCAACGCCAGGAAATTGGCGGCCGCTTCAAGGGTTCCTTTCGCCAGAACTTTACCGTCAGAGAGGCTGGTCATGGCATGGTAGTTGGCGATGAAGCAGAACAGGTCTTCCTGCTCCTGATAGTCGATCATTTTTTTCATCATGCCGAAAAAATTGCCAAGATGAAGTGATCCTGATGGCTGGATGCCGGATAAAACTCGCATTATATTCTTACTCCAGTATTTATTGGTACTTCTACAGTTTGTACACTGCGATCAGTTGGTGGTGTAAAAGCTTGAGCCGGTTGTTACCCGTATTCCGGGGACACGTAACGAGTACATGTCCCCGGAATACTATTCCTGTTTTTGTTGATCATTCATCATCGTGGCAAATTGGAGAAGCTGCTGCAGGTCCATACCACTCTCTTTAAGGATGCCGAGGAGAACCGGAAATAACTGCATCATGAATCCGGGTTCTTTGATAACGTCACCTGCCAGATCGGGGAGGGTTTCGAGGATAAAGGTTTTTTTCTCTTCGGTTGAGAGTGCCATCACGGCGGTTTTGAGTTCTTCGACGGTCATTATTTTTCTCCAGTTATATACAAATGCCTAATTGTTTTCAGGAAACGCAATCGCGAAAACGTCCGAGTATCTTTTGACAAAGTGAACTTCGATCCCTTCACGCAGATAATCTTCAAGATCTTCGTAATCTTTTTTGTTCTCCTCGGGGAAAATTAGGATCTCAAGCCCGGCCCGGCGGGCAGCAATCGTTTTTTCTTTGACCCCGCCGATGGGAAGGACGCTGCCGGTCAACGAGAGTTCACCTGTCATTCCCAGTTTTGGGCGAACCGGTTTTTCCAGAATCATCGACAGCAACGCTGTCGTCATGGTGATACCGGCTGATGGTCCATCCTTTGGGGTTGCCCCGGCAGGCACGTGAAGATGGATGAAGTGATCGTCAAAGTAGTCTTCATCAATTCCATAATGCTTCAGATGACCCATGACGTAGGAATAGGCGATCTCGGAGCTTTCAACCATCACTTTGCCAAGCTGACCGGTTTGTTTGAAGCCCTTTGATTTACTCTTCATCGTCGTCGCTTCAATTTGCAGCGTCGCACCACCCATTCGGGTCCACGCCAGTCCGGTGACAACACCCGGTGTGATTTTGATCAGTTCCTCTTCGGTGAAGATCGGTTTGCCAAGGTAGTGTTCGATATCGTGTTTGGTGACGCGAACTTTTTCAACCCGCCCTTCGGCAAACTCCATCGCCGCTTTGCGCATAATTTTTTTGATCTTGTTTTCGAGCCCGCGGACTCCGGCTTCTCTGGCATAACGATCAACGATTACCGCAACAGCTGCTTTGTTGATCGAAACCTGCGCTTTGGTCATGCCATGACTTTTCAGCGCTTTGGGAATCAGGAACCGCCGGGCAATCTCAAGCTTTTCCTCGAGGATGTAGCCCGACAGACGGATCACCTCCATCCGGTCGAGCAGCGGGGCGGGAATGGTATCGAGCTGGTTCGCGGTAGCGATAAACATGACGTTGGACAGATCAAACGGGACATCGAGATAGTGATCGCGGAAGCTGCCGTTTTGCTCGGGATCGAGAACTTCCAGTAATGCCGAAGCAGGGTCGCCCTGGAAGGAGGCACCGATCTTATCGATTTCATCAAGCATCAAAACCGGGTTGGCGGTCCCGGCACTCTTCATTGCCTGAATCGCTTTGCCCGGCATGGCACCGATATAGGTACGGCGATGACCTTTGATTTCGGCTTCGTCACGCATGCCGCCGACCGAAAAACGGTAGAACTTTCGCTTTAAAGTATCAGCGATACTTTTGCCGATCGATGTTTTGCCAACCCCGGGTGGGCCAACCAGGCAAAGGATCGATCCCGAGATGTCGCCTTTCATTTTTCCGACGGCAATAAATTCGAGAATCCGGTCTTTGACATCATCAAGGCCGTAGTGGTCACGATCCAGAACCCGACGGGCCCGCTTCAGGTCATACGAATCCTTGCTGAATTTTCCCCATGGCAGAATCGTCAGCCAGTCAAGATAGTTGCGGCTGACGTTGTATTCGGGGGAAGAGGGTTCGATCAGCTGCAGCTTCTCAATCTCCTCATCGACAGCCTTTTGGGCTTCTTCATTGAGTGTGAGTTTTTTCAGCCGTTTCTGATATTTTTCAATCTCGGAAACTTTGCCTTCTTTTTCGAGCCCCAGCTCTTTTTTGATCGCTTTGAATTGTTCACGCAGGAAAAAGTCGCGCTGCTGGGCCGATATTTTTTCTTCGATCTGCTGTGAAATTTTTGCCTGCAGGCGCGAAACTTCCAGCTCTTTTTTCAGCAGGATCAGAACTTTGTCAATCCGGCGGTGGATATCGAAGGTCTCGAGAATTTCCTGTAGCTCAAAGCCATCTGCGTTGGTCAGGTTGGCGGCAAAATCGGTCAAGCGCGCCGGGTCATCCATGCTGGTGCGGCCGAGGAACAGTTTGATCTCTTCCGAATAGAGCGGATTGATCTGTACCAGTTCCTTCAATGTCGAGATGATCGCCATCGAATAGGCTTTCAATTCAGGATTGTCGGTGTAGACAGTACTGAGAAAATAGGTGACATCGGTGTAAATGATATCGTTGATC
>JAMOPE010000101.1 GCA_027064785.1 Geobacteraceae bacterium | reverse complement strand
CACAGAAAACCGCAAGAAAGAAGCCGCTGTGGAGCCGGGTGTTAAAGTATTCGGCAAACCGGGCGACATCACCAAACTGAGCGGTCAATGGAAAGTTAAACCCTTTGGGGTCTTTCCATGGCCCGTAAATCAGGTAGTCGACCCATAAAATCGCGATATAGTTCATCAGTAGAGTGACAATAACTTCGTTGACCTGCCACCGCGCCCGTAAAAAACCTGCAACTCCTGCCCAGAGCCCACCGCAAAAAAAAGCGGCGAGAAACATTGCAATCAACATCAGCCAGTGGTTCTGAATTCCCGAAAACAGTGCGACCCAGGTTGCCCCCATCGCCCCCATGTAGATTTGTCCTTCGGCACCGATATTCCAGATTTGCATTCGGAACGCGAGACTGACCCCCAATCCGGCAAAAATCAGCGGTGTCGTCTTGACTAACGTCTCGGACAAACCATAAACGGAACCGAGTGATTCAACGATAATTTCACGATATGCATCGAGGGGGCTGACTCCGCTAGCAAGAAGGAGAAAGCCAGCGACAAACAACGCAACGCCGATCGAAACAATCGGAGCGGTAAAACGGAATAACGGAGAAGAGATCTCCCGGCGTTCGATCACCAGTTTCATGATGTCCCTCCCGGAGTTTCGCCACTCATCATCAGGCCGATTTCCTCCCGTGTCGTTTTGCGTGGATCAACATAACCGATGAGTTTTCCGCGAAACATAACAGCAATCCGGTCACTCAGTTTTAGTAACTCATCGAGGTCTTCGGCAATCAGGATGGTACTCATCCCCTTGTCGGCTCCGTCAGCAATGACTTTGTGGACATATTCGGCACTGCCGATATCGAGTCCTCGCGTCGGATAAAGGGCAACCAGGACTGTCGGATGCTCTGATAGTTCGCGGGCAATAATGACCTTTTGGATATTCCCTCCCGACAGGTAACGTACCGGTGTCCCATCAGGCCCGGTTTTGATGGCAAACTGTTCAATTTTTTCAACAGCATTGCGGTGAATCGCCCGTTTATTCTGAAAAATCCAGTTTCTAAATGAGCCACTCTTAAAACTCTTCATAATCAGGTTTTCATCGACACTCATGTCGGGGGCAATACCGATACTTTTGCGATCTTCCGGAATGTGGGCAATGCCAGCGATATACGAATACCGGGCATTACTGTTGGTAATATCTTCACCTTTAGCAACAATTTGGCCCTGGCTGGTATTTTTTAACCCCGTCAATACTTCAGCAAGTGCCTTCTGGCCGTTTCCAGCGACTCCGGCGATACCGAGAATTTCACCTTTTTTCAGCTGCAGATTAAAGCTGTCCAGATCAGCTAAACCGCGATCATTCCGCACCGATAGGTTCTGAATATCGAGAACAATTTCATCCGACATCTGCAGATTTTTCTGCCATTCGGGAATTTTATCCTGACCGATCATCAGGGATGCCAGCTTCGATTCGTCAAAATTTCCGCGAGACAGCGTATTGATACTGCGACCTTTTTTCAGAATCGTCACCCGGTCAGAGATCTCCATCACCTCACGCATTTTATGGGAGATAAAAATGATGCTCTTCCCCTGCCCTTTCAGCCGGGCAAGGACACTGAAGAGGCGGTCGGCTTCCTGAGGGGTGAGAACTGCGGTCGGTTCATCAAGGATCAACAGCTCACAGTCACGCATCAGCAATTTAATCAGCTCAATCCACTGCTGTGCTCCGATCGACAGCTTCCACACCGGCATATCGAGATCGAGGTCGAGATCAAATTCATTGAGCAGTGCTTGAATCTTCTTTTTGTAAACGTTGCGATTGAAGAAATTTGGAACATTATCGAGGGCAAGCAGAATATTTTCAAAGACTGAATGGGCCGGAACCAGCATAAAATGTTGATGAACCATCCCGATACCACATGCGAGCGAATCACGTGGGCTGGTAAAATGGATACGCTCACCGCCGATCAGAATTTCTCCCCGATCGGGATGGTAAAGCCCGGTCAGGACATTCATCAGGGTGCTTTTTCCGGCACCGTTTTCCCCCAACAGGGTATGGATTTCTCCACGCGCCACCGAAAAAGAGACATCATCCAGTGCAACCACCCCGGGAAATGTTTTACGGATATTTCTTACCTGCAGGATATCGGACATCTGAGACCATCGACTAAAAAAGGCACGCCCGACTGGACGTGCCCTGATTGATTCATCACAAACTACTTGGCAATTGTTCCCTGAACACCCTCGACAAAATAGTTCATGCCGAGCAGGTCACCATCTGCCGCAATCTGACCGGCAGCAACAGTAATTTTACCCTGTTGATCTTTGATTGGACCGGTGAAGGGGTGGAAGCTCCCGGCTTTGAGAGCTTTCGCTTTTTCGGTGACCAGTGCCTGAACATCGGCAGGAACTTTGTCACTGAAATCGGCAAGGCGAACCAGATCCTCTTTCATACCCCACCAGATCTGCTCTGATTTCCAGGTGCCATTGTGAACTTCTTCGGCAATTTTTGTGTAGAGAGCACCCCAGTTCCAGATCGGAGCTGTCAGAAATGCGTTGGGGGCAAAAGTCCGCATATCGGAGTTGTAGCCGATAACATAAGCACCACGGGCTTCAGCAGCCTGTAGAGTTGCCGGAGCATCCTGGTGCATCGCAAGGATATCGGCACCAACATCAAGCAAACTGTCAGCAGCATCACGCTCGACGCCCGGATCAAACCAGGTCTGGGTCCAGACAACGCGAACTTCAGCTTTAGGATTGACGCTGCGAACACCCAGAGTAAAAGCATTGATGCCACGGATAACTTCGGGAATCGGGAAAGCACCAACATAACCGATGATATTTGATTTGGTCATTTTACCGGCAACAATACCAGCCAGATAGCGGGGCTCATACATGCGACCGAAATATGTACCAACATTTTCAGAGGTTTTAAAACCGGAGCAATGCATAAAAACAACATCTTTGTTGCGCTTGGCAACATCGATAGTCGCGTCCATAAAACCAAAGCTGGTGGTGAAAATCAGGTTGTGGCCTTTACGCACCAGACCATTGATGACCCGGGCAGACTCCGCACCTTCCGGAACCGATTCGATAAAGGTTGACGGCTCTACGTAAGGGAGTTTTTCCATCTCCTGCCGTCCCTGATCGTGGGCATAAGTGTAACCGGCATCACCAACCGGACCGACATAAACAAAACCGGCCTTGATCTCTTTTTTTGCCTCAATGGCAAAGGCGTTGGCTGAAAAACACACTGCCAGCACAACTAGCAGCAGCAAAGTCGCTTTTTTCATCAGATTGACCTCTTTCTTTCGTTAAGGGAATAATTTTCAGACCGGACAGACGGGGGCGTCAAGTCGCAGCCAACACCCCGAACCTGTTTTTATTTCAATTTACTCTCGATATTATCACGCAGCCAGTGAGCATCCCACCATTCAATCGGCTGAACCGGAACACCGGAAAC
>JAMOPE010000100.1 GCA_027064785.1 Geobacteraceae bacterium | reverse complement strand
CAGTTGAAGTGCCGCCAACGATTCCTCACTGACATTTGCCAGTGCCGATTCCAATTCAGCCGCGGAGACTTCGATATTTGTTACATCGAGATCAATCCGATCAAACTTTTTACTCAATTCAAACAGTGCAGCATCACCCCGCTGACGAACATCGGCGATGATCGTTTTGACTGTTTCTTCGATTCCAGCGGGAACTTCATCAGCACGCTGTTCAATCCGCTGAAACTTGGTGCCAAAATCGTTGTCACTGAATTTTAAAATCTGGATCATTTAAACGCTCCACACTGACATCCATAGCGAAACTACGCGCTATAACGAGATTTTCACCTCATCACCGATCACTTTTTCCAAACCGTCAATAATTTTACTGATGCGCTCATGCTTGGTCTTCAGGCTGGCACGATTGACGATCAACCGAGTGGTCACTTCGGCAATCGTTTCCACTTCAACCATATCGTTCGCCTTGAGCGTTCCACCCGTCGATACCAGATCGACAATCCGTTCCGACAAACCAACCAACGGGGCCAATTCAATTGAACCATAAAGTTTGATCAGTTCAACCTGCACCCCTTTCGAAGCAAAATAACGCTCGGTAATATTGGGGTATTTCGTTGCCACGCGAATATTCGACCAGTTGAGAGGATTGTCTGCCTCTTGCAATTCCTTCGGTTCAGCGACCACCAGTCGGCAATAACCAAACTTGAGATCGAGAGGTTCGTAGAGATTTTTCCCCTGTTCGAGCAGGGTATCTTTCCCGACGACACCCAGATCTGCACAGCCGTACTCGACATACGTTGGGACATCGGTCGCCCGAACCGCCATAAAGCGAAACTTCTGCTCCGGGTTTTCGAACACCAGCTTGCGGCTTTTTTCACTCATTTCGGGGCAGGTGATTCCGATTTTAGCAAACAGTTCCATCGAATCCTGCATGATCCGC
Source organism: Geobacteraceae bacterium (assembly GCA_027064785.1). Taxonomy (GTDB): domain Bacteria; phylum Desulfobacterota; class Desulfuromonadia; order Desulfuromonadales; family Geopsychrobacteraceae; genus Desulfuromusa. The sequence goes on along the minus strand of JAMOPE010000100.1, from coordinate 2,534 downwards.
CCTTTTGGCAGGGCGAAGGTAATCCAGTCACTCATTTGTTCTAACCTTATATGCGGCAAGTATTCCGGGGACATGTACTTCGAGACGTGTCACCAGAATACGGTTCAAGAAACTCTATTCTTCTTCGCGCCAGATTTTTGCCCCTAATGCGGCAAGCTTCTTTTCAATTTTCTCGTAACCACGATCCAGATGGTAGATCCGCGAAACCTCAGTGGTATTCTCAGCCGCCAACCCGGCGATAATCAGCGAAGCACTGGCACGCAGATCGGTTGCCATCACCGGCGCACCCGTCATTTGCTTTGTCCCGCGGATGATCGCACTGTGACCATCGATCTGGATATCAGCACCCATCCGTTGCAATTCACACACGTGCATAAAGCGATTTTCAAAAACAGTCTCTGAGATTCGGCTGGTACCTTCGGCCCGGGTCATTAACGCCATAAACTGTGCCTGCATATCGGTCGGGAATCCGGGAAAGACGCTGGTACGAATGTCGACAGGTTGCATTTTTTTGGGTCCGACAACCCTCAAGCCATCCGCTTCAGGGGTGATAGTCGCACCAACCTCAATCAACTTACTAATCAAGGCTTCCTGGTCAGCACTCACTGCGCCATGAACCAGAACATCGCCAGAGGTGATCACCGCTGCGATCATAAATGTCCCTGCTTCAATACGGTCGGGAATGACACTGCATTTCAAAGGCTCAAGCTTATCAACACCCTGAATTTTGATGATCGCAGTTCCGGCCCCCTCAATCATTGCGCCCATGCTGTTCAAAGCATCCGCCAGCTGAACAATTTCGGGTTCACGGGCCGCATTTTCGAGCACCGTTTCACCCTCGGCAAGAGCCGCAGCCATGAGCAGGTTCTCTGTGCCACCCACCGTTGGCAGATCGAAAGAGATTTTAGCTCCACGCAATTTATCGGCAGTTGCTTCGACATAGCCGTGATCGAGAGTAATTGTTGCTCCGAGTGCTTCCAGTCCTTTGAGGTGAAGATTTATCGGGCGGGCACCGATAGCACAGCCCCCGGGAAGACTGACCCGGGCGTGACCGAAACGGGCCAGCAACGGCCCAAGAACGAGCACCGAAGCACGCATCGTCTTTACTAAATCGTAGGGGGCTTCGATACTGCGAATTTTACTCCCATTGATCACGCAACGATCACCGGAAACGTCAACCTCTGCACCCAGTTCGCGCAACAATCTTACGGCTGTATTTATATCTCTGAGAGCGGGAACATTACTGATCTCACTGACACCGTCAGCAAGCAGAGTGGCAAACAACAATGGCAGTGCCGAATTTTTTGCCCCACTGACTTGGACTTCGCCCCGCAGGGGTTGACCCCCTTTAATAACTATTTTTTCCAAAACAAATCCAAATTCCGATCACCAAGTATCGGACTTATATGTATGTTAAAGCAACTGACCACCGACAACCCGGGGTTGCCCGGAGTAATCGTCACGTACAAACAGGTTCGTAAGTCCAGCCGCAGAAAATAATTCCTTCACTACAGTCGCCTGATGGCAGCCTATCTCAACCAATAACCATCCTCCAGAGTTCAATCGCTGCAGAGCCTGCCCTGCAAGCTGCTGGTAACAGATCAAACCGTTCTCCTCTGCCAGCAATGCCAGTTCCGGTTCAAAACAGCGAACCTCAGGCATCAACCCATCCCACTCACTGCGGGCAATATATGGAGGATTCGAAACGATGAGATCATACTGCTGCTGCGGTAATTCGGCAAGGTTTCCCTCGACCAGTTCGATTTGCTGCTCCAACTGATGACTTTCGATATTTTCACGAGCAACATGGAGTGCCTGCAGAGAAATATCGAGTCCCGTCATCTGCCATTCAGACAGCTCAGTTGCCAGGCTGATAACAATCGCCCCGCTCCCCGTTCCGACATCGAGCAAGCTCCCGGTTTCCGCAGCATGTGATAACGCCTCTTCAACCAGAATTTCAGTATCACCGCGCGGGATCAGAACGTCTGGGGTCACCTTAAATTTAAGTGACCAGAACTCCGTTGAACCCAACAGATACTGAAGAGGTTCACGCTGCCCACGCCGTTTAACCAGAGGTCGAATAACATTAAGCTCATCAGCCGACAACGGGCGATCATAATTGAGATAAAGCCCGACCCGATCAAGCTCCAAACAATGGGCTAACAGCAACTCAGCATCAAGACGCGGGTTATCAATCCCTTTTTCATCAAAGAAATTAGTCGTCCAACGCAACAGCCGCAGCAGTGTCCAGGTTTCTACCAAAGGGTTAGCCTTCCTGCTGGCTCATTTGTGCTGCCTGTTGATCGGTGATCAGAGCATCGATAATTTCGTCCACATCGCCTTGCATGATTGCATCCAGCTTGTAGAGCGTCAGCCCGATCCGGTGATCGGTACAACGCCCCTGCGGGTAATTATAAGTGCGAATCCGCTCGCTTCGATCACCGCTACCGACCTGATTCTTTCGATCGGCTGCCATTTCAGCCTGCTGATCGGCATGCATCTGATCATAGATCCGTGACTTAAGAACTTTAAGT
>JAMOPE010000099.1 GCA_027064785.1 Geobacteraceae bacterium | reverse complement strand
AAAAATATCGGTGTTCTCATCACCAAAGACAGTGGTAGCAAAGGTGGCGTTGCCGAGAAACTTGCCGCAGCCCGTAAAGAAAACTGCCGGGTGATTATCATTCAGCGACCGTTGGAAAAAATTGGCTACAGTCAGGTTTTTTCTGATGTAGAAAAGCTGGTTCATGCGGTCAGTGAAGTTTAGGCTGAGATTAGAATAGCTTGTAATATTTTCAATTCAAAAAGGAAACACTATGGAAACACCACAACAACCAGATAACAACATCTCTCCCGCCGATCGTGACGGATTATACAAGACAATTTTTTCCCGGAGGGATGTGCGGGGGCAATTTATCTCTGACCCGATTGACGATGCGGTTCTCAGCCGGATTCTGTACGCTGCCCACCACGCCCCGTCGGTTGGCTTTATGCAACCGTGGAATTTTATCATTGTCAAATCGCAACAATTACGGCAGCAGGTTCACGATCTGTTTAAGCAGGCACACGAAGAAGCAACGGCAATGTTTCCTGAGGAAAAGCAGGACATCTATCATGGTTTAAAGCTTGAAGGGATTCTTGAATCGCCGGTTAATATCTGCCTGACCTGTGATCGTCAACGTACCGGGCCTGTAGTGATTGGACGCACCCATATCGATACAATGGATCTTTACAGCAGTGTTTGTGCCATTCAGAATCTCTGGCTTGCAGCCCGTGCTGAAGGGTTAGGAGTCGGCTGGGTGAGTATTCTTGATGAACAAAAGCTGAAAGAGGTTCTTAATCTTCCTGAGCATGTGGTTCCGGTTGGTTATTTGTGTCTTGGCAAGGTCAGTCATTTCAAGGCGCAGCCGGAATTGGAAGCTGCAGGTTGGTTGCCCCGTTTGCCACTGGAGGATCTCATCTATTTTGATGGCTGGGAGAAAAAACTGCCGGTGGAGGAGTCATTATTGTTACAGCAACTAAAAGCGGATGCAGATTTTCCGGCTGATTGTGCCGGTTGACCTCAAGAATATATACGTGTATTATACGTGCAGAGATTCGGGGAGGTGAGTTATGCAAAAAAAATTGACTTTGACGATAGATGAAGAGGTCTATAACGGCTTGCGTGACGTGATTGGGCCACGGAAAATCAGTCGTTTTATTCAGGAACTGGTACGTCCCCATGTTGTGAAAAATGATATCTACGCGGCCTATAAAGATATGGCGGCGGATCAGGTACGTGAAACAGAGGCTCTCAATTGGGCCGAAGGAACGGTAGGAGATTTTGGTGAAGAGGGGTGATGTCTGGTGGGTTAACTTTGATCCCTCTGTCGGAGGAGAAATCCGCAAACAACGTCCGGCAATTATTGTCAGTAATGATGCTGCAAACAAGTTTCTCAATCGCGTTCAGGTTGTTCCTTTAACCAGCAGTGTCGCACGACTTTATCCCAGTGAAGCATATGTGACTTTTCGAGGAAAAAAGACAAAGGCAATGGCCGATCAATTGACAACTGTCAGTAAAAAGCGGTTGGTGAATATTGCGGGATCAGTCTCCGCTGCTGATATGGATGGGGTCGCACGGGCTATTACAGTTCATCTTGATCTATAATAAACTGACTCAAAGGACACAGTTTTTATGCAATACACTGAAGCAAAAATAACCAAACTACTGGTCGATTTTTTTGCGGACGATTTCCGCCGGATTGACCATGCCCAGCGGGTACTCTTCCATAGCAAAAATATTGCGATAGAGTACGCCAGTGCGGATCTGGATGTGGTGATTGCCTGTGCTTTGCTCCACGATGTCGGGATTAAACCGGCTGAAACGAAGTTTGGCTACAATAATGGCAAATTGCAGGAGGAGTACGGCCCGGCGATAGCTGAAGAGTTACTTCAATCAATCGATTTTCCTGCTGAAGCGATTGTGAAAGTCAAAGAGATTATCGGCAATCACCATTCACCATCACGCTACAATTATGTTGAACTGGAAATTCTTAAAGAGGCCGATGCCATTGTCAACAAGGCAGATAGTCTGGAAGTACCATTGACGTAAAAAGAGCTTTTATCTTGACACTATCAAGGTTGTCACTGTATTGCTCTAAAGACAATTTGATCCACCGGTGCCCATAGAGGGCTTGATAGGGAAGAGGGGTGTAAATCCCCCGCGGACCCCGCCGCTGTAAGCGATGACGAAGAACGATGAATGCCACTGATCTTGATGATTGGGAAGGCCGTTCGGAGGATGAATCGCGAGCCAGAAGACCTGCCGGATAGGATAAACCGTTATCACCTCTTGGGAACAGAGAGACGGAAATAAGACTTGAAAACGGCGGGTCTGCTTAACTCTATCAGGAGTTTTGCAGGCCTTTTTTGTTTTTGGTTGTTAGGAAATAGTTTTGACAGGACACACCATAGAAATCAATGTGACAGGATTGACCCGAAGTTTTGGAAAAACTCTGGCGGTTAACGACATCAGCTTTGATGTGTACCAAGGGGAACTGTTTGCCTTTCTTGGGCCTAACGGTGCAGGTAAAACGACGACGATCAATCTGCTGACCGGTTTGCTTACCCCCGATAGTGGTACGATTAACTATCGAGGCGAACGCTTTGAGCCCGCTAAATTGACCGTAAAACAGATGATCGGGGTAGTGCCCCAGCATAATAATCTGGACAAAGAGTTGACTGCCGCTGAAAATTTGCGGGTTCACGGAGTTCTGTTTGGTCTGCGGGGCAGTGAATTGGAACGTTGCATCGATTTCTGCCTCGATTTTGCCGATTTGAATGAAAAGCGGGATACTCCTGCTGGCAAGCTGTCGGGGGGGATGAAGCGGAAACTGGTCATTGCCAGAGCGTTACTCCATCAACCGAAAATTCTGTTTCTTGATGAGCCGACCGTAGGCCTTGATCCCCACAGCCGTCGCCGCATGTGGGCGTTTCTCCGCCGGATCAATCTGGAACAGCAGTGTACTGTTTTCCTGACCACTCACTATATTGAAGAGGCCGAAAGCTTGGCCCAGCGTGTGATGATTATGGATAACGCTAAAATCATTGCTGCCGGAACTCCCGAGGAGCTCAAACAACGGGTTGGCCAATATGTTCTCGATATCTATCGGGACGATGATCTGGAAAATGAATTTTTTGCCGATCGAGCCGCAGCATTAAAGCGACTGGAGCAACTTGATTTGTCGGTACGGATTCGGGAAACGACGTTGGAAGACGTGTTTCTTCAATTAACTGGAAAAAGAATTGGTGGGGGCAAGGGGAATGCTTAACGGGATCAGAGGCATCTATCTGCGTGAAACGCTGATCCTGCGAAAAAAGCTGGTTAAAACCCTGCTGGCATCGGCTGTTTCACCGGCATTGTTTCTGATTGCCTTTGGCTATGGTGTTGGCCGTGGGGCTCAGGTGAACGGTCACGATTATCTGATTTTTCTCCTGCCGGGGTTGTTGACGATGAGCAGCATGAATCAAAGTTATGGCATCGCCACCGAAATCAATATTTCTCGCTTCTATTTCAAAGTATT
>JAMOPE010000098.1 GCA_027064785.1 Geobacteraceae bacterium | reverse complement strand
AACAAGATCGAAGAACTGAGCACCGTTATGAGTAGTGGTCCTCTGTAAAGATCAATTGTTCAACCTGTAAAACAAATAAGCCCCTGTCGCAAGACGGGGGCTTATTTGTTGGTCAAAATCCTTTTAACGGAGAGGCACAAAGATCGCGGAGAAGGAGAGAAAAACTTTACGCTATCCCCCCAAAATGCCCCTGGGCTCCCCTGTAACTCTCTCCCTCCACACCTCTCCGTTGAGAAGACGTTGAACTTACCTTGCAGCTACAATATTTCCGAAGTTATCGCCCAATAACGACAGGCAGATAAACACTCATTACAAACACAACACCTTTCCCTATCAATAACTGCCATCTTCTGACCAAAACCTTCGGGATATTCAGTTTCAAGAGTCAGAGCATCAAATCGACACGCAGCAACACAAGCACCGCAACCGGTACAATGTTCGAGAATCGTGATCGCCATCACTAAAATCTCAAGCAGTCACTCGAGAAAACATCTCCTCAAGCTGTGAAAATAAATCTATTTCGCATAACGCCTGACGCAGTTGTTGCGGAGCGGCTAGGAAATCACGGATAAAAACGATTTCCGAAGCTTTCAGGTACTTTACAAATAACGGTTGTTCACTCCCCTTGAATAAATGTTCTACCACTTCGGAAGGGGTTAACTCGATTAATAATTTTTTGATCCGCTCGGTCCGTTCCAAAAGTTTTTCAACGTAATAACAGATATTGTGGTCGACCCCGACAATAAATTCGCGATGCCCTGGCAGGATATGCTTATCTCTCAGACCAGCTAAATTGAGAATTGTCTTACAATAGGCATTATAGTTACTGAAGCGTTCACCAGTCAGCAAATCAATATCGAGCAATGGCGACTGGAATATCTCACGCAGCATGGTGTCGCCGGTAATAGCCCAGTCGTCGCCAATATAAACCAGATCACTCTGCGAGTGTCCGGGGCAGGGGATAACTTCAAGGCCGTATTCAGCTGGCAGGTCATGTTCGGCGACCTTGTGCCGCAGTGGCAACTCTGGAAACACCGCAGAAGTATCGATATCGGCACGTAAAGCGGCAAGGAATTGTTGCTCAAAACCGACGTCTGCAAGAATTTTCACCATACCGTCAAGCCGCTGCTCATGTTGCAGGATTTTCAGGCTATCGCGGTAAGGCAGATAGATCGTAACGCCATATTCACGCTCCAACCAGGCGGCCAAACCGTAATGGTCGATATGACAGTGGGTGATGATAACAGCTTTGAGCTTTTCGAGATTCAGGGTACTGCGCAGATAATGCTTTGCGTTATCTGTTGGTGGTCCCGTATCAAACAGGATCAGGTCCCCGTTGATTTCAGCGCTGTAACAGTGGACAGGGCCAACCGGATAAATAGTACTGATCGTATGTTGAGTCGGAAGCATGAAAATATCTCTCTAACATCGGGGGGAGGAATGAAACAATCATCCCCCCGGCATAACCACAGCTGAAAATTCTTCCTAAAGCTCTCTTACTTCCCAAATGCGGCAAGAAACTCCTTGAGCAGCAATGGGTCGTTTGACTTGATCTTGCCACCTAGAAAATCCCCCATTCCCGGGCGATAGCCGTCATTCCAGATTTTTGCAAAAAACCCACTGTCAGTTTTACAGATGCAGTCGGCCTTATCAAGAGCCTTCCCATCCTTAACCTGGCATGAGTCCGCTGTCAGAATAACGGTTTTTTTTGTCTCATCAATAGAAAAGTAAAAACTGGTTTCTTCGTCAACTTCACCCGAGATAAAGTTATCTGGCAAACTGGAAAATATCCCTTCAATCATTGACTTAATCCTTCCACAGCAAGCACTGACAGACAGTTGGCGGCTTAAAGTGCCGCCAGTTTTTCTGTCAGTGTCGGGACAAATTGTTTCAGGTCAGCTACGACCAGAACATCGGCAACCTCACCAATAGGAGCATCCTTGTCGGTGTTGACAGCGACCACGAACTCAGATTTCTTCATCCCGGCCAGATGTTGGATAGCTCCGGAGATACCGCAAGCGACATATAGCTTGGGCGAAACGGTCTGGCCTGTTGTTCCGACCTGACGGCTGTGATCGACCCATTCGGAGTCGACAACAGGACGACTGGCACCATATTCTCCTTTTAATGCCTTAGCTAAAGCTTCGATAATTCCCAGATTATCCGGCTTTCCGATACCCCGCCCGGCGCTGACGATAACTTCGGCTTTGGAAAGATCGACACCGCCGGCTTCGGCTTCTTCGTAGCCTGCGAATTCAAGCTGAGCTGCGGCCTCAGTATCGATCGTCACCACCGTTGGCGTCCCGGAAGGCTCTTCGCTCAGGCCAAAGGCTCCCGCCTGCAGGGTGAGCACTTGCTGAGTCGTTTTACTTTTAACCGTGCGGCGCAGCTTGGCATTGCAAACCGGTGCGACTGGAACGCCATCGACAATTTCAACCACTTCGGAAACTTGCGAGGCACCAAGGGCCAGAGAAATTCGCGGAGCCAGATCCCAACCGTAGGAGGAGTGAGAAAAAACCACAAGCTCCGGTTGTTCCTTAGCAATCACATCGAGGAGCAACTGCTTGTGAACTGCGGGGTTAAACTCATCATATTTTCCGCTGTCAGCAAGGTAAAGGGTGCCGTCGTATTGAGGTAACATTCCGGCATTTCCTACCAGAAACATCGCTGACTCCGCCCCCAACTGTTGGGCAAAAGCAACCAGTTCGTAGGTCGAATTCAACAGCTTTCCATCTCTATATTCAGCAACGAGTAATGTTTTCATCTGTATCCTCCTAGGCGAGTACGCCAGTTTTTTCTTTTAAAATCTTGATCAACTGATCGGCAAGATCGCTTGCGTCCCCTTCGAGGATCAGCCCGCCACCTTTCTTTTCGGGGAAGGAAAGTGTTGCTGTCTCCTGCTTTGCCTCGACCTTGAGTAATTCAGCCACCGGCAAAGAAAGAAGTTCTTTCTTCTTCGCCTTCATGATATTCGGCAAAGTCGGATAGCGGGGAGTATTGAGACCCAGCTGACAAGTCACTAGAGCAGGGCTCTGAGCTTTGACCAGAGCCTTAACCCCACCTTCCAGTTCTCGCTTGGCACTGATTTGACCATCGGAAAAAGCAAAATCAACAACCGTTGTGATACTCGGCAAACCAAGCAATTCGGCGACTAAAACCCCAACCTGGGCACTACCACGATCCTGCGATTGCATCCCGGTAAATATCAGGTCAAAATTCTTATCTTTGGCAAATTCAGCAATAATCGATGCGATTTCGAAGGGATCTTTCAGATAAGAGTTATCATCTACTACATGCACCCCGCGATCACACCCCATGGCTAAGGATTTTTTTATAGTCTCTTTCACTCGATTCGAACCGATACTGAGTACAGTTAGATCGGTATCACTCTCCTGTTCTTTGAGTTGAACCGCTTGTTCAACGGCGTACTCATCGTATTCATTCATCCGCCAGGCCAAATCGCTATCTTCGTACCAGTTCCCAT
>JAMOPE010000097.1 GCA_027064785.1 Geobacteraceae bacterium | reverse complement strand
CATTATATTTCTCTTTGCCACTGAAGACTCCAAGACGACCGAACAGCCGCTGGGTATAGGCATCGACAACAAATGATGGGCGTTGCCCGGCGTAGAGGAGGATCGAATCAGCTGTTTCGGGGCCGATCCCTTTTAAGCTCAATAGCTCCTCACGCGCAACGTCCAGTTGCTGACCGAAAAGGTGATCGAGGCTTCCGTTATGTTGCTCCCTGATATGAGAACAGAACAGCTGCAATCGCTCAGCTTTCTGGCGGAAAAACCCCGATGGCCGGATCAGCTGTTCCAATGCTTCACGATCAAGACACAGGATCGCATCAAGGGTCAGTGCATCGGCCTGTCGCAAATTGGCAATTGCTTTCTCAACATTATTCCAGTTGGTATTCTGGGTCAGAATCGCACCGAGAATGACTTCAAACGGAGTCTCTGCCGGCCACCAGTCTTGAGATCCATAGTGGCTGCGTAGCTTATTGTAAACAGTTGTCAGCTTTGGCATTGTGTCCTTAAAGGGGAAATTAATGGATTAACTGCCAATTTCAGAAAATGGATATGGATATTCTACTCCCCTTTAAAGGGAGTAGAAGGATATAAAATTGAGTCTAACGCTTTTCTTCACTGAGATCATCAGCAAACAACGATCCTCCACGCTCCATGGCACAGAAATCTCCACACATCGTGCAGGTATTCTGATCCTCCGGGGCCCGATCCTCGCGGATTTTAGCGGCTTGATCGGGGAACATCATCAGTTCCATCTGGCGTGGCCAGTTGGTGTCACGGCGGGCAATGGAGATCTGCTTATCACTTTCACGCAATGATGGGTCACGGGCAATATCTCCGATTCGGGCCGCAAGCCGGGTAGCACGAATTCCTTCGCGGACATCCTCCTCATTGGGGAGTGCCAGGTGCTCGGCGGGGGTAATGTAGCAGATCAGATCAGCACCATAGCGTGATGAGTTTGCTGCTCCGATGGCGGAGGTGATGTGGTCGTACCCGGCGCCGGTATCGGCGGGGAGTGGGCCGAGAACATAATAGGGGGCATTTCCACTCATCCGTTTTTCCAGCATGATGTTGCCGGCAATTTCATCGAGGGGGACGTGTCCCGGTCCTTCAACCATCATCTGACAGCCCATTTCCCGACCCAATTCGGCCAGTTCGCAGTTGATAATCATCTCGGCCATCTGAGCACGGTCGTGGCTGTCGTGAATTGACCCGGCACGGATACCATTGCCGAGGGACAGGACGGCGTCGTATTTTTTCATCAGACCACAAACCCGGTCAAACTGCTCATAAAGCGGGTTTTCGCAGTTGTTGTATTCCATCCACGAGACCATGAATGTTCCCCCTTTGGAGACCAGTCCGCCATAGCGAAATCCCTGTTTCCGCAGCCGTTCAATCGAAAAACGATTGATCCCGCAGTGGATCGCCATGAATGAAAGGCCATCTTCCAGCTGACGCTCAATGAGCTCGAATAGATATTCGGGGTCGAGTTTGTTGGCATTATGATATTTACGTCCCGCATCTGAAAAAGCCTGATAAAGGGGGACATTCCCGACCGGGAGGTTGGTTGCCGAAAGAACTTCGCGGCGAATCAGGTCAAGGTCGCCACCGGTCGATAACTCCATCAAGGTGTCGGCCTGTTCCTCTTCGGCGATTCGTGCCTTACGTTTTTCAAGTTCGATATCTTTGATGTCAGACGATGTGCCGATTGATGCGTTCACTTTTGTCCGTAGTCCGGTTCCGATCCCGACGACCTTCTGTCCGGAACGATTGGGGTTGTTGGGGATGACAATTTCTCCCCGACCGACCAGCTCCCGGATCCATTGTGGATTTTTCCCTTCATCGTGTGCGACCTGCTTCATCAGCGGGGTGACAATTCCATTGCGTGCCAGTTCCAGTTGTGTCTTTGCCATTTCAATCTCCATAAAAATAGTGTGGAGAACAAAAAAATCCGCGCCACAGCTTCAAAAAGCCAGGACGCGGATTTGCAGGACAGCAGTCTCCGTTATTGTTTGTTTTTATTCAATCTGGCAGGTCTTCTGACTCGCGGATCATGCTCCCGGTTGCGCCTTCCCGCACTTGAATGGTTCGTGCAGTGACATTTTGCAGCCGGGATCTCCACTTACAGCGCCGGTCCCAAGCGTTACGGATTTTCACCGTATTCCCTATTCTCCATCAGATTACAATCTGATGACACCAGATCGAGACCGAATAGTTATGCCAGAAAAACTATGCTGGATCAAGTCGGTGCGTATCCTGCTTTGATTTTTATCTCCAGAATGTAAAAGAAAAAGAGTCTGCCTCGAAAGGGGACAGACTCTTTAATTTTGGCGGGAGTAGATGAGAATCGAACTCACCAGGGACGGGATGCGCCCCCCATCGGTTTTGAAGACCGTGAGCCTCACCAGAGAACTAACTACTCCCGTAATTTCTGTATGTGCCGGGGATTCTACGTTTATTGGCGGATTTCTTCAACCGAAAATATTGGGACTAAGGGGTTAGTATCCCAGCTGGGTTGACGCACCGAGCAGGTGAACCTCTATCTTCTCGCCACTGGCAAAGAAGTCCCGATCAGCGGGGAGTAGAGCAATCCCCTGAGCATCAACCAGAGTGCGGAGAATCCCGGTATTCTGATCTCCCGCGCTGCTGACCAGCATCTCCCCGTTTGGATCAATTCTGATACTGACCCGCAACATCTGCAGTCGTCCGGTTTTTTTCTTGATCGGTTCGGTCAGGGTGGCGGTGTAGAGTGTTTTGAGAACAGCGTGGTGTCCCATCATCTTCAACAGTGCCGGGCGGACAAATTCTTCATAGGTGAGGAGGGTCGAAACTGGATTTCCCGGCAGCGAAAAGACCGGAATATCGTTGTGTATTCCAAAGGCTGTCGGATGCCCCGGCTTGATCTTGAGTTTCCAGAAAATCTCTTTCACTCCAAATTCTTCGAGAACTTCACGGACCAGATCACGATCTCCGGCTGAAACTCCTGCCGAAGTGATCAGGACATCAGCCTGTAAGCCCTCCTTGATTTTTTCACGCAGGTCACCGAGGTTGTCTCGGGCAATCCCGAGGATCAGCGGAATCGCACCAATTTCACGCACGGCGGCTGCTAATGCCCACGAATTACTATTGACGATGCCTCCGTCGAAGTAGATTTCGTCAATTTCCTGCAACTCGTCCCCGGTTGCCAGAATCGCCACCCGAACCCGGCGGTGGACAGGAACAGAGGCAAAGCGGAATGTTGCAAGGACGCTGATTTCTGCCGGACGCAGCAGGGTTCCCGCTGAAATAATCTGGTCGCCGGGGAGGATGTCTTCACCTGCCCAGCGGATGTGGTCTCCCTCTTTGACGGTCTGGCGGATGGTGATGGAGTCGTCCCCTTCGGTACAGTTTTCAAACGGAATCACCGCGTTTGCCCCGCTGGGAATTGGAGCGCCCGTCATCACTCTGACCACTGTTCCCGGTTTGACAACTTCGTGGGAGCTCTTTCCGGCGGG
>JAMOPE010000096.1 GCA_027064785.1 Geobacteraceae bacterium | reverse complement strand
TAGCTCAGTGGTGCCATCGTGAAAAACCCGCGCTGTTGCCGTCACCCCTGCACCACCAAGAGAGCCCGACCCCTTCAATCCAACCCAGAATTTATTATCTTCGACCCCGATACCGTACTGGCTGAGGGTTAGGATCGCCCCCTCAATTTCAGCAGAAGCACCGCTTAAGTCGTGCCATCCAGCCAGATCATTCGCCAGAGTGATGGCATCTTGAGCAATTTTCAAGCCCTTAAATTGGAGAGATTCGCCAATCCCGGTAATCGATGAGACGATCTCGGTTGTCGGTATGATGGAACCATCCATCTCCACCGAAAAATCGCCATCTTCGTATTGCAGTGCCAGCTGAGTCAGGGTTAACGTCGCGAAATCGGCCAACTCATAACTGTAAGTCGCCGTTTCAGTCGCTAAACGAACCGACGTCAGACCGGTCTTGTCGATATCAGCAGCGACATCAAGAGAAAGATTTGCAAAGTTTTCCAGTGTCACCGTCCCGACAATGAGACCGCTCGGGATATTGTCGGCAATTTCTAAAGCCAGGGCGTTCAGAGTGGTCGGGAAACCCGAAAGATCGAGTGTCGGCAGCACATCGGCACCTTTCACCCATTGAATTCTTCCAGACGTAGAAATCCCCTGCTTCGACAAAACAAGTGGCATCTCAGCAGGGAGGCCGACGGATCCTCCGCCCAGACTTTCTGGGAGTTCAAAACGGCCACTCAATGAGACACTTTTCTGCGCCAGATCGATCGCGCCACCGATATCCGCCAGTTTAAATTCGGTTCCCGGAATCGTTAACGTCACCCCGGCGACGGTAGAAGCGACTTGATTAGCGGCGTTCTCTCCGGCTTGACTTGCTTGAGCCGTTAAGCCTGCCGCAAATTGTTTTCCTTGTGCGACAGCGGCTTTTCCCCAACCAATCGTCTGGTCTGCCAATAGTTTAATATTTGGGACTTCTAGATTGCCGTAACCAGAACCGAACTTGACCGCTCCACTCAGTGCCTTGAGCTCAACGTGAAGGCGCTTGCTACTGTCAACATGCAGAGTTAACGCATTAAGGACAAGAGTTACCCCGTAGGTTCCTTTGAAAATATCAATTGAGTAAGAGGCGTTATCATCAGCAACCACGAGATCACCGCTCAAGCCTTGCGGATTTAAGTTCAAAGCATCAATGGGTAATTTATCAAGATTCAGCCCGTTAATTGAAACGGTCACTGAACCGTCAAGGCTGACACCACTTGGAGAAAAAGTGAGGCTGTTGAGGACAAGTGTCCCGACGGGTGTATCGATTTCAGTTTTGGTGTAAACCGTCACCGAGCCGCTGGTGACCCGATCACCTGCAACTTTCAGGTTTTCAAATGTTGCTTTCAGGTCGTGGGTCGTAGGATCAAGAAGTCGCTCGGGAAGATAAGATTTGAGCCACCCCAGCACAATAAATCCCTGGCCACTCAACCCATCCGACATCAGCGTCGCGGCCGTGCGCAGTTTGAACTTGCCCAGTTGCAATAGTTGCTGTTTTAAATCATCGAGAGTGCCGCTATTTCTCACCACACGAATCGAGAAGTCGTATGCCTTTCCAGTTTCCGGGCGAAATCGATACTCCCAACGGCTGTTCCCCTTAGCCCGTGTCCAGGTTTCACCACCGTCCAAGGTTATTTCAACAACAAGATCAGAAACCGGGATACTTTTTTGTTCGCTCTCCAATAATCCGCGAATAAAGACCAGACCATCATTCTTCTCTAAATCTTCGGGATAAAAAACAACCTGCCGTTCATCAAATTGTTCAAATTCCTGCCCATTGACCGTCACATAATCGATGTATCCAAGATCATCCCCCGGGTAGTAGGCATGGGCAGAAACAACTGATATCAGGAGTAAAAACAGAACACTCAGAAAACGGACAGGTATTTTTTTCATTAGGAAAATCCCTCAAAAGCCAAAAAGCCGCCCAGGACCAAAAGGTCAAGGGCGGCACAGATCGTACAAATTAGAAACTGACCAGGTAGGAAATTTTGACAATATGTTCGTGATAATCGGGTGAAGCCGTGTCATCAGAGTCATATTCCCGGCGCTCAGCCGTTAAGCGGATTGCCTTGGAACGATCCTCACCGGGATGATAGTTCGCCCGTAATTGATAGTTAATATAGGAGTTGTCGGCAGCGACATCATTGGTACTGTTTTTAGTGGACGCCAAAAGATCGGTCGACCAAAGATTACCGGCATCATAGCCGACGTCGATTTGCCCCCCGAGTGATTCCTGATCGCCACTGTCGCGATTGATGAAGTTTCCATCAAGGCGCAGAGTTGCACGGATCAGGTGGTCATCCGCCAGCCGTTTTTTCCACCCCAGAGTCCCCCGCAGAACATTGATTTTCTGGTCTTCCCCGCTGGTGGCATTGTCGTTGATATGGGTAAAAATCCAGCCAAGGCCGTAACGCCAACCACTTTTGGGACGCAGATTGAAGTCGACCGCACCAACCTGCATATTTTTATCGGTTCCCCGGCCACTGTCACGCTTAAACTGTGCCCGCAAGCCGATATCGCTGCGTTTTAACCAATCGGGGCGATAGGTCAAGTAGACGACACCGTCACGAGTGACCAGAGTATCGGTCAATTGGTTATCCAGATTATCGTGACTATATTTCAAGGTTGACCGCAGCTTAACCTGACGGTTAATCATCCATTCGGTATCGTTTTCAAAACGCTCACGGTCGGAAGAGGCGCTGGCAACCACCGGTTTATAGTCGGGATCAAGCCGTTCATACATAAAATTACTGCGGACTGATCGCGGTAACGGCTTCGTCAACAATCGCAGTTTGAGTGCCCAGGCATCGTCGGCCGATTGACCATCTTTGGTATCAAGATCGGAGTGGGTGAATGCGGTTTCCCCTTTGAAAGTCACATAACGATTAAATCGCCACTGCCAATCCAGGCCAGCCGTTTTCGCTTCTGCCGGAGCGGTGACAGTCGAGGCTGCATCGTCCTTAATATAAGAAAACGTTGCCCCGATCGATTGTGCCGGAGCGTGGGACCAGACACTATTAAAGCCGCCGATATAACGATCAACCGATTTATCGGCAGTATGGTCGTAAAGCTCTTCCCACGACGGTTTTTGCACCCCTCCGATCAAGGTGTAGGTCATACCATGATCACGCTCACCCGTCATGTAGCCAAACTTCAGCCCTTTGACACTGGTGCTTAACACCAATGGGTTGTAAGAACCGGCAACATCACCAATTTCAAAGTTGACTTTATCCTGTTGCCAGTACCCGTGGAGGAACAGCAACCGCGCATCGCGCTGGTCAACCTGTTCATCGTTAGTCGCTCGACCCCGTAAATCGAGACCAGTTCTCCCCTTTTCCAAATTCTTGGACAGATTAAGACTCAATTCCTGGCGCCAGGTTGTCCCCTCATCAAGACCCCCATCAGATTTCCCAGCAACCTCCTGCCACTGCAGCATCGATTCAGAACGCCCACGGATCTGCCAAGCTTGATCTG
>JAMOPE010000095.1 GCA_027064785.1 Geobacteraceae bacterium | reverse complement strand
CGCCGGGTTGAGATTGCGCGATCGTTGGTATTGGAACCGGCTTTTTTATTGTTGGACGAACCGTTTGCCGGAATCGACCCAATTGCCGTGATCGATATCCAGAATATCATTTCCCAACTCAAAGCGCGGGGGATCGGGGTGTTGATTTCTGATCACAACGTTCGGGAAACTCTCGGTGTTTGTGATCACGCTTATATCCTCAATCAGGGGAAACTCCTTGAGTCAGGGACTCCTGAAGAGATTGCAGCAAGTCCGGTCGCACGGGAAATATATCTGGGAGAGAAATTCAGATTGTAACATTATGCGGGCGTGTTGCTCTGCGATATTAAACGACGGGTGGAGATGTCCACCGCTGGAAGTAGATACTTTTATGAGCCTTGATCTTCGCTTACAAGTCAAACTTAGCCAACAACTGGTGATGACTCCTCAGTTGCAGCAAGCTATCAAGCTATTGCAACTGTCGCGTATGGAACTGGTTGATGTTGTGAATGAAGAGCTGACAGAGAACCCGCTGCTTGAGGAGAGTGTCGAAACAAAAGAAGAGCATGATGAGGCTGTCGCTAATCTTGAGGGGGAGATAACCAGCCCGGCTGAAGCAACGCCGGAGCAGGAGATCAAAGCCGAGTCAGAGGGGATGGATGACATTGACTGGCAGACCTACCTTGAAGGTTACAACCTTGGCAGTAGTGATGCTCGTAATAGTTACGAAAGTCCTGAAGATCGCCCTTCTTATGAAAGCTTACTGACACGTAAGGAGAGCTTGAAGGATCACTTGTTGTGGCAGCTGAGTCTTTCATCTTTCTCTCAGGAGGAACGTCTGGCGGCCGCTGAAATTATTGGCAACCTTGATGATATCGGTTATCTTCACGCAAGCTTTGAGGAGATGGCTGAGGCGTCCGGTCTCGATATTGAACTATTTGAGCCTGTCCTCAAGCGTGTTCAGCAATTTGATCCAGCGGGCGTGGCTTGTCGGGACCTTCAGGAATGTTTATTGCTGCAGCTCGACCGGTTGGACCTTTCCGATTCGCTTGCCGCAACTATTCTGCGTGATCATCTTTCTGAACTGGAAGGGCGCAAATATCAGCTCATCGCTAAATCCTTGAAGATCTCTCTTGACGAGGTTCTCACTGCAGCAAAGATGATTTCAGAGCTTGATCCACGGCCGGGTCGGGCTTACAACGAGGAAGATGTCCATTATATTGTTCCCGATATTTTTGTTCATAAAGTTGGAGACGAATATGTTGTGACACAGAATGATGATGGATTGCCAAATTTGCGGATCAACTCCTTTTATCGCAGCGCCCTGACCGATTCGAATGTTGTTGATAAAAAGGCGGGTGAGTACATTCAGGAAAAAATGCGCAGTGCTGTCTGGTTGATTAAGAGTATCCATCAGCGCCAGAGAACCATTTATAAAGTGACAAAAAGTATCGTTAAATTTCAGCGTGAATTCTTTGATCACGGTATCGAGTATCTCAAACCGCTGGTTTTGCGTGACGTTGCTGATGATATTGAGATGCATGAATCGACGGTCAGTCGGGTCACGACAAACAAATATGTTCAGACCCCGCAAGGCCTATTCGAACTGAAATTTTTCTTCAATAGCGGAATCAATACTGCTGACGGTGATTCTGTGGCCTCGGAAAGTGTCAAAAGCCGGATCAAAGAGATCATAGCCAATGAAGATCCGCGCAAACCCTACTCTGATCAGAAGATTGTCGCATTGCTGAAAGAGCAGGATATCAATATTGCCCGAAGAACAGTGACCAAGTACCGCGAAATGCTTGGACTGGGCTCATCGACAGGACGAAAAAGGTTGTTTTAACGTTATTTTAACGGCATGTATCGTTAATGATGCTGTCTGAGTAAAAATGAGTTATAATTGAATCAGGTCGGACTCCATGTCGGAGCCTGTTAACATAAGGAGATTGCCCTATGCAAATTGCCGTAACTTTTCGCCACATGGAAAGCAGTGATGCTGTTCGTTCTTATGTAGAAGAAAAATTGGCTCGGGTGAAAAAATACATCGAAGAGCCGATTGATGCTCAGGTTGTTTTATCGGTACAGAAAAAAATAAATCATCGTGCTGAAGTGACCATGGTTGCTAAAGGTTTGACGATGAAGAGTGTCGAGAGCAGAGAAGATATGTACGCCGCCATCGATCTGATGGTCGATAAAATTGAGCGGCAGCTGAAGCGCTACAAAGATAAGCTTAAGAATCACAAAGGTGATACCGGTATCCAACGTCGGCTGGAGAAAAAGATCTTCTCTGCGGCCAGTGTTGATGAGGGTGAAGGAAAACCGGAAATTATCCGCAGCCATTCATTTTCTGTGAAACCGATGTCGGTTGAAGAGGCTGTTATGCAGATGGACCTCCTCAACAAAGATTTCCTGGCATTTACTGACGATACTTCGGGTGAAATGAATGTTGTTTATCGCCGTAAAGATGGAAATTATGGCTTAATCGTTCCTCAGGGAAGTTGATTTATTGATGAGCGGGCCTTTTCTTTTGATGTGAAAAGGCCCGTATTTTTTAATCCTGAACCAATAAGATTGTGATTATGAAAATATCGGAGCTACTGGATCCACGGGCTATCGTTGCTGACCTTCAGGCACGGGATAAAACCAAAGCATTGGCTGAATTGACAGATGCTTTATTGACCTGCGAGCCTTCTCTTGACCGGGATGAAGTCATCGCTGTTCTGCAGGAACGGGAAAAGCTTGGCAGTACCGGAATCGGTGATGGTGTTGCAATCCCTCACGGTAAGCTTGCCGGTATTCCGGAGTTGAAGCTGGTTTTTGGTCGCAGTAAAGCAGGCGTCGATTTTGAATCGATGGATGGTCAGCCCGCCTATTTATTCTTTCTGCTGATAGCACCGGAAGAGTCGGTTGGAGTCCATCTGAAGACTTTGGCGAAGATTTCAAAGCTCTTGAAGGATAGTTCGGTTCGAAAGAAGTTGATGGAAGCCCCGGGCCAGCAGGAAATTTATCAGGTGATTCTCGACGAGGAGGATTCTGCCTGATTTTTAATTCGGTTGTTCTCTGTGATTTGATTGAGTAGTTGATGATATGCCAAAGCTGACGATTCAGGAAATATTTGACGAAGAAGAAGCAGGGCTCGACCTGGAACTGCTGTCGGGGGGCGGTGGTTTATCTAATACGATTTCGGTCCCGCGGATTCAGAAGCCGGGTTTGGCACTTGCCGGATATACTGATAGTCTGCATCCCGACCGGGTTCAGATTATCGGTTCGACCGAGCTGAAATTCCTCGAAACGATGCCGCGTGAAGATGCGATTGAAAAAGTCCGTGGTCTCTGCCGTAAAAATCTCTCCTGCCTGATTATTACTAAAAACCAGGACGCCCCCGATTATTTGATTGCACAGACCGAAGCGGGAAACACTCCCTTGCTTCGAACCCGCCATCTCAGCTCCAATTTTATTGCACTTCTGACCCGCTTTCTTGAGGAACGGCTGCTACCGACATCGACGCTCCATGGTGTT
>JAMOPE010000094.1 GCA_027064785.1 Geobacteraceae bacterium | reverse complement strand
TATTGGTCGAACTTGTAGATGGGACGCAATTCAAAATTGGTAGCGGGTTCAATGACAGCGTACGAAAAACACCACCACCCATCGGAGCTATCATCACCTTCAAACATTACGGAACTTATCAGTCCGGCGTTCCTAAATTTCCCAGCTTCTTGCGAATACGCTCAGACGTGGGATTGTAGCAGCGGGATTGAAACGGAGGCAAGGTGAAGAGAAAAAAACGGTATTATGTCCCCATTAATGCCCATTAATGCCCATAAAAAACCATTGCACGATCCGATAGGGAGAGTCCGGGCAGTGGTGTAACTATAAACTTCAGTATTTTTAGATACCCTCCAACGCTCCCGTCGGACCAACTTCAACTACAGAATTTTTCTTCAAAAACAAACCCAACACAAGAGCACAGATCACCGGCACAAACCACGCGACCAGCGATATACCCATACCGGCAAGATACCCTGCCGCGGTTGTGTCATTAATTCCTACGGGATGCGCAAACTCTCTCACAAACAACCCCATTGTTGTGAATGCTACTGTGCCTGTCCAAAATATGGCAAAGTACTTCAACACATTCCATCCTGTACCACCTTCTCTGATCTCGCCCTTTTTCAGATTCCGATTTGCGACGTAGAAAGACACAGCGAAAGGTCCTAAAAAAGTGGTCAAGATAGCATACACTACCCCTTTGCTCTTTCTCCTACGGTTCCAAGGGAAAAGAGACATATAAGCTGTAGCAAAGATTGGCCGTCTAAGAATAGTGCAGAAGTTACTGATGCGCCTCCTGCGACAATCCCACCAGTTAAGTGAGTTTTAAAACCAGGCACTTAGTCCTCCTCAGAATGTATCGGATACTTCAAAAATATTGCACTAGCTAAATTAAAATGTGTTTATATGAAAAATCTACTTACATAGATAGGAGGATTCACAACGATCAGAGTCACAAAAAGATTTTCCATATACGGCATTCTTCCCCAAGTGAGCGCAGTGTTTTACAGCTCTATTTTTCATTTGCTCACGCGCTGTGTCCGAGTTCAAGTGTTTATAAAGAATCAACGCATCATTTTGTAACAGAACCTCATACTGTGGCGGTTTAGAACATGCGCCCAGAGTGAATAAGATCATAAAAGTGGCGATCACTAAAAAAAATCTAAACATATATTTCTCCAACAAAGGTGATTTAATTTTGCCATTGCGATAGAAAACAACTGCCATATTTACTCTTGAATCTTGAAACCAGCTTCACGTAAATCAATTTTGGCTTGTTGTGAAAGTTTAGGATTTTGCAAGGCAAATAGAGCCGCCGTCTGGGAGAATGTGGTTTCGCCAAGTTTTTTGGCTAAGACTGCAACATTTGCCGCAGCATACGAATGTCCAGGATCAATTTGCAGAGTTTGCCCATAACACAAAAGTGCAATTAGAGGTTCTTCCATCGATTGAAGAGATAGCCCCATGAGATTGAAGGCCTCTGCTGTCGGTGCCCCCATTAAGGAGCGCAGGCAATAACTGTAAATTTTCTTATAGTTTTGTTTGTCTTGAGTAAATAAATGCTTCGCATTCTCCCAATTTTGATCTGTAGGCAACCCCTGGTCTTCTATTGGCAAAAATCCCTTCATTTTTAATAATTGTGCGAAAAACGAGATTCCTGGCAGTTCGGGGTATTTAATCGAGTGAGAGCCTACAACTTCAATTAAGTCTGTCAAAACCTGCGAGTTTATAGTTACAGGCTTGTTAAGAAATAACTCTTTTAACTTCTCAGAGAAACGACCATAGCCTCGACCTTCATATTCTTCATACAAGTCAGCGTGACACCATTTTAGCAAAAGACCAGCATTCAAAAGATCGAGCAACTGTGCATCACCTACACTTCTCAGGTCATGATCAGTAAACTTCTTCTTTTCTGACCACCATAAAGTTGGTATTCGCTCTAGACTACCACCCCTCAAAATATTTGCCATATTCTTGAGACTTGGTGCAGTGGAGATCAATCTTATTATGTTGTCATCGGCATATTTTTTATGGTTTAGACTTAAACACTCGTAGAACAACTCAGGAAACAATCTAACTTTACCAGAAAGTACATGCCGGAAAATCAGTTCGTCAATATTACCATTTATAGGTTTCACCTGAGTTAAGGATTGACGAGGAACCTTTATGATACTCCACGCAAGTTGATCATCATTGTTTTGATGAATCAATTGCATCCCTCGTAACTCAAAATTGGGACTAGGATAAATTTTCTCAAGAGTATCCTTCAGTCGACCCTCTAACGAGACGAGCGAATGAGGGATCTTAACCTCCGAGAACCGCACGTAGCTTAACAGGCGATCAACAGCCTCTGATTCAGACGCCATATATGCATTTCTACGACTTAATTTTGATGCAGACAATAAACGAGCCTCACCCAAAGAATAATAGGCATCGGCTTCTTGAACCACACCATGAGTTCTCAATGCCTGCAATGACGGTGCAGCATTTGACACGACAGGCAGAGAGAACACAATAATTAAAAATAAAATAGACTGAAATCTGTTCTTGAGAGTCATAGCAGCGCGCCTTAAAAATCCTCACTTTCCATACTTTGATGACTATAACTACCGCTATCACCAGAGAATGTTTCCGTTCTCGATGCAGCACCTGAAGAACTCGAACTGCTCTTCCCTTGAACACCCTGACCTCCTTTGCTTGCACCTACGCTTTCAAAATCACTCGCATCGCTCAGTGCTGATTCTGCCGAAGAGATATCCCAGCGCCTGACAACACCAGCTATAAAACTATTAGATCTTTTATCTTGGGTGCTCCAAGTGCGCACAGTGGACACGCCGGGAATTTTTAGATCATCTGCAAAAGTTTTGATAGAGGTATCTTGGACACGTTCTAATTGTGCCTCGATGACACCATTGCTCAACTCTTTGCTGTTTTCAAGCTCATGCTTGACGTTGTTAAAAGCGACCGCCTCACCCACAAAAGAACGGATAAAACCATCAGCATCTGATTCTGCTGCCATGAAAGCATTACGTAAGGACATTTTTGAGGCAGTTTTGGCAAGGGCTTGACCATAAGAAATTATTACAAGGTTACCATTTGTGTCAGATGTTAGTTGCACACCATAAGCTGGATAGAGGTCCTTTTTCGACATTGACTGAATCCAAGCCCCTATACTGGGTTTTGATGAGCTTCGCTTTCGGACCTTAGGAGCATCGCCTTTCCCTAACATAGTAGCTGCAAGTTTTTTAGTATTTGCAGAATAAGTAGCTACAACTGCTACATTTCCAGAGTCCTCAAAAATCTTACTCACAACCAGAGCCCCAACTTCGGCCTTTGCCATTCTTTTGATTTTGTCGCTAAATTTGTCCTGATTTAATATGTCTTGCACAACTTCTTCTGCCTCTTCAGAATCAGGCTCAACACCTCGTTCTTCAAGCTGTGCATCAAGCTCTGAATGTATCAACATTTCAACCTTCTCAAGAACCCCAATCTCTTCTGGAGTTTTCTTTTCTCCAGAGGACAT
>JAMOPE010000093.1 GCA_027064785.1 Geobacteraceae bacterium | reverse complement strand
CCGGAACTCTGGGTTGTCGATAATGATGTTTTTCCACGGGCCAGAAAATTACTCGATGGCTGGTTGAATGATAGCGGTAATAGTGATAAACCATGGATTTGTCAGGCGTGTGGTGAGCAGAGTGATGGAAATTTTGGTGCCTGCTGGTCATGTGGTGCGCTGTTCAGCGAGCAGGATCACGTCGAGGAATGAAAACAACAGGAGAAGACGGTTATGTTCAAAATTGTTATCGATCAGTTTTTATGTTGTGGAAGTGCCCGCTGTATCGATGTCTGCCCCGAAAAGGCGATCACCCTGGTTAACGGCAAGGCTGTTCTGGACGAGAAAAAATGTGATCTGGATGGTCTATGTATTCCCGCTTGTCCCAAGGGAGCGATTGAATACGAAGACGATTATGCCGGTGTTGGCTGCGGTTTCTAGCCGCTTCAAATTTTATCGAAGAATTGAATCCAAATAATGATATCTAAAAAAACTCCCGAAACAATTTATCTGAAAGACTACAAAACTCCTGCCTGGCTGGTTGATCACGTCGCGTTGGATTTCGACCTTCACGATTCGGCAACGCGGGTGACCGCACGACTGCAATTTTATCTGAACCCCGATCGTCATGGCGTAACCGAACCATTGGTGCTGGATGGAGAGCAGCTGCAGTTGCTCGAGGTCAAGCTCGATGGGACTGTATTGTCCGGTAATGACTATCAGCGTGATGATGAGAGTCTGCAGATTGCTGCTGTTCCTGAAAAATTTACCCTCGAAGTTACGACTCAGATTGATCCCTTGAATAATACTGCCCTGGAGGGTCTTTATCTCACCAGCGGGAACTTTTGTACCCAATGCGAAGCTGAAGGGTTCCGGCGGATCACCTATTACCCCGATCGCCCCGATGTGCTGGCAAAGTTCAGGGTACGGATCGAGGCAGACAAAAAATATTCAAAATTGCTGAGTAACGGCAATCTGTTGGAGCAGGGTGGGTTACAAAGTAACCGTCACTTTGCCGTATGGGAAGATCCTTTTGCTAAGCCGAGCTATCTATTTGCATTAGTTGCCGGGGATCTGGTGTGTCTGGAAGATCATTTTACAACACTGTCCGGGCGTGATGTTTTGCTACAGATTTATGTTGAAGGACGAAATCGTGACTATTGCGATCATGCAATGGCATCGCTGAAAAAATCGATGCGCTGGGATGAAGAGACCTTTGGCCTTGAATATGATCTTGATCGCTTCATGATTGTTGCGGTCGACGATTTCAACATGGGGGCGATGGAAAACAAGGGGCTGAATATTTTTAACTCAAAATACGTTCTTGCCCGCCCTGAAACGGCAACCGATACCGATTATCTGGGAATTGAATCGGTCATCGGTCACGAGTATTTTCACAACTGGACGGGGAATCGAGTGACCTGTCGTGACTGGTTTCAGTTGAGTCTGAAAGAAGGGTTGACGGTCTTTCGTGATCAACAGTTTTCTGCCGATATGAACTCCGCAGCGGTGCAACGGATTGATGATGTCCGGATTCTGCGTCAGTTTCAGTTTCCCGAAGATGCCGGACCGATGGCCCACCCGGTACGCCCGGCGGCTTATCAGGAGATCAATAACTTCTATACTACGACGATTTATAACAAGGGTGCCGAGGTTATCCGGATGATGCAAACCCTTCTTGGCAAAGAGAAATTTATTGCCGGGGTTCAGCTCTATCTCAAGCGCCATGACGGTCAGGCTGTCACTTGTGATGACTTTGTTTCTGCACTAGAGGATGCGGGTGCGGTTGATCTGAGTGTATTTAAACGCTGGTATTCACAGGCGGGGACACCACAAATAAAAATCGAACAAGATTATGATGCAGACTGCCAGACGTTGACGGTGAAAATGACGCAAAGCTGCCCGGCGACTCCGGGTCAGGAAGAGAAAGAGCCGTTCCATATCCCGGTAAGGTTTGGTCTGCTGGATAACAATGGGAACGATATTCCATTGCAGCTCGTCGGTGAGGAACGACCGGGTGAGACAACGCGGGTGCTGGAACTGACAAACCGGGTTCATGAATTTACCTTTGTCGGTCTCAAGGGGCAGCCGATTATTTCACCTCTGCGTGGTTTTTCGTCCCCGGTGATACTGCAATGCGATTTTTCCGTAGCAGAGTTAGCGTTCCGAATGGCTCACGACAGTGATGAGTTTAATCGTTGGGAAGCGGGTCAGACGCTGGCATTACAGGAATTACTGCAGATGTATCACAATTGCCTGCAGGGGAAATCTTATTCGCTGGGGCCAGAATTTATCTCCGCATGGCAACGAGCGTTAGCCGATCGAGATGCCGATTTAAACTTACTGGCGCAACTGTTGACGTTACCGAGCGAACAATATCTGGCCGATCAGCTTGAAACGTTTGATCCACAATATCTTCGGGATGTTCGTAATTTTGCGTTATTGCAGTTGGCGACAGTGAATAAATCTCTCCTGTTAGAGTGCTACCATAGCTGCTTCAATACTGATGACGCTTATTCTCTTAATCCGCAGGCGGTCGGTCGGCGCAGTTTAGGAAATTTCTGTCTGTCATTACTGCAACGATTTGAAACTGCAGATATGACAGAGCTGTCTCTCCGGCAGTACCGGACAGCAACCAATATGACCGATCGGCTTGCGGCATTTTCGGTTCTGGTTAATAGCGATAGCAACGAACGTTTAGCGGTCATCAAAGATTTTTATCAGCAGTGGAAATCGTATCCATTATTGCTTGATAAATGGTTCTCCCTCCGGGCATTATCGCACCGTGCCGAGACTTTTTCTGAGGTCGAAGCACTGTTGCAGCATGATGATTTCAGTTTGGGTAATCCGAATCGAGTCCGGGCACTGCTGGGAGCTTTTTACCAGAATCTGGCCGTTTTTCATCGTTCAGATGGAGCAGGCTATAAGCTTCTTGTCGATCAGATCCTGCTGCTTGATGCCCGCAATCCACAGGTTGCAGCCCGGATGGCATCGCCATTGATTCGGTGGAAGCGGCTTGAACCACAGAGACGCAAGTTGATGGAACAGCAGCTGCGGCGTTTGCAGCAGGCTGAGTTGTCGAATGATCTTTATGAAATTGTTGATAAAAGTTTAAGGTAGGAGAGGTAGACGTATGTGTGACTATACGATTATTGGCTGCGGAGATATTGGTTTTCGTGTCGCGAAAGAACTGATATCACAGGGACATCAGGTGCAGGCAACCATCCATTTTCAAGAGGGGACGGTTGTCCCAAAATCTGCTGGAATTAAGACGATTGTGGCAAATTTTGATTATCAGGAAGACGTTCCTGATTTCACGCTGCACGGTCAGAAAGTTTTCTATTTTATGCCGCCACAGGGTGGTGGCAGCAGCGACTACCGAATGTTGAACTTCTGTCGCAAATTATCAGAGGATAATTGCCCGACCCGAATTGTTTATATCAGTACCAGTGGTGTCTATGGCGATTGTGGTGAGGAATTGGTGACCGAGGAGACGCCGGTGAACCCGCAGACAACCCGGGCAAAGCGACGGGTGAGT
>JAMOPE010000092.1 GCA_027064785.1 Geobacteraceae bacterium | reverse complement strand
CGATGAAAGAACAGAAACGGTTAGAATCGAGAACACCGGCCTGTCCAATAACACGCTCAGGTGGGAAGCCAGTAACCTTTTGACACAGAGTAACCATTGCATCAAGAGGGTTAGAGATAATGATAACGATTGAATCAGGAGCGTACTCTTTGATTCCTTCAGCAACCTGACTCATGATCTTGGCGTTGACACCAAGCAGGTCATCACGGCTCATTCCCGGCTTACGAGGAAGACCAGCTGTTACGATAACAATATCGGAACCTGCGATATCTGCATAGCTGTTGGTGCCCTTAAGATCAACATCAAATTGATCGTTATTTGCAACTTCAGCGATATCAAGCATCTTGCCCTGAGGCATGCCTTCAACGATATCAAACAGAACAACATCACCCAGTTCACGTAGGGCACAGAGTTGAGCCAGAACGCCGCCTATCTGCCCGCCACCGATCAAAGAAATCTTATTTCTTGCCATGGTTCTCTCTCCTTATGTAGGAAAATTTAAAATAGGATCGGGGTAAACAGTGACCCCGATCCAGCCTAAGTGCCTTATCTAACTACATTGCGTCAATAATTGCGTTCAGAGTTGCACTCGGACGCATTGCTTTTGCTGTCAAATCCTTGTCAGGACGGAAGTAACCACCGATATCAACCGGCTCACCCTGTGCTGCAATCAACTCTGCATCAATCTTTTCAGCATTTACCTCAAGATCAGCAGCAACCTTGTTAAAACGTGCTTTCAATTCAGCATCTTTGTCCTGAGCAGCAAGAGCTTTTGCCCAGAAGAGACCCAAGTAGAAAGAACTGCCGCGGTTATCAAGCTCGTTGACCTTACGGGAAGGAAGTTTCTGGTTCTCAAGATAGCCGCTGATACCAGCATCGAGCGTCTCTGCCAAAACAGCAGCTTTAGAGTTATCATCGTTGGTTGCACACAGTTCCAGAGAAGGGACCAGAGCACAGTACTCACCAAGAGAATCCCAGCGGAGGTGCCCCTCCTTGAGGAACTGTTGAACGTGTTTCGGAGCTGAACCACCAGCACCAGTCTCAAACAACCCACCACCAGCGAGCAAAGGAACAATAGAAAGCATCCGGGCGCTAGTTCCTAATTCGAGGATTGGGAAGAGGTCGGTCAGGTAATCACGCAAAGCATTACCAGTAACAGAAATAGTATCTTCACCTTTTCTGACCCGATCACAAGACAACTGCATCGCAGCATCAGGAGTCATAATCCGGATATCAAGACCAGTGGTATCAAAATCCTTCAAGTAGGTTTCAACCTTTTTAATAATTTGTGCATCGTGACCACGATTTGGATCAAGCCAGAAGATCGTTGGGACGTTCGTAGCCTTTGCCCGGGTGACCGCCAGTTTCACCCAATCTTGAATAGAGTCATCTTTGGTCTGACAAGAGCGGAACACATCACCTTTAGAGACTTTCTGCTCAAGCAAAGTTGTTCCTGAAGCATCAACAATCCGAATAGTACCATTATCAGAAGCAATAAAAGTCTTATCGTGAGAGCCATACTCCTCAGCTTTTTGAGCCATCAGACCAACGTTGGCAACACTCCCCATCGTAGAAGGATCAAACTGCCCATGCTTTTGACAATCTTCGATAACAGTCTGATAAATTGTCGCATAACAGCGATCAGGAATCATTGCCAGAGTGTCCTGAAGCTTATCATCCTTATTCCACATCCGGCCACCATCGCGAACCACAACCGGCATCGAAGCATCAATGATGACATCATTCGGAGCATGTAAATTTGTGATTCCTTTACTGGAATCAACCATTGCTAATGCTGGGCGTTTAGCATAAACGGCTTGAATATCGGCTTCAATTTCAGCTGCTTTTTCTGCGGGTAAGGAGCTAAGACGCGCATAGACATCGCCGAGACCGTTACTAATATTAACGCCAAGTTCTTCAAATGTTGCTGCATGCTTCTCAAAAACATCCTTGAAGAATACGGTGACACACTGACCAAACATATAGGGGTCAGAAAACTTCATCATAGTTGCTTTAAGATGCAATGAAAGGAGGACTCCAGCCTTATCAGCTTCTTCAATCTGTGCAGCAAAAAACTCACGTAGCGCTGCGATATTCATTTTTGAAGAATCAAGAACTTCACCAGCTTTTAGCGGCATATTCTCTTTCAGAACTGTTACTTTGCCGTCTTCTCCGACAAACTCATAATTGACCGTCGTTGCCGCAGCAATCGTTGTTGATGTTTCACTGGCATAGAAATCATTATCGAGCATATGAGCAACGCGAGTTTTAGACTCTTTTGGCCAGTCCTGCATCATCCGGTGTGGATTCTTCTGAGCGAAACGCTTAACTGCAGCAGCAGCACGACGATCAGAGTTACCTTCACGCAGAACCGGGTTAACAGCAGAACCGAGACATTTAGCGTAACGGGCCTGCAGTTCTTTCTCTTCGTCTGTGGTTGCTTCTTCAGGATAGGTCGGAACGTCGTATCCTTTTTCCTGCAGTTCAGCAATGGCAGCCTGCAACTGAGGAACCGAAGCACTGATATTAGGAAGTTTGATAATATTTGCCTCAGGCTTCTTGACCAGATCGCCTAATTCAGCAAGGTAATCGGCAACTTTTTGTTCTTCTGTCAATTTCTCCGGGAAATTGGCAAGAATTCTGCCCGACAGGGAAATATCCCTGGTTTCCACTTCCACGCCAGTCCCTTTTGTGAACGCCTGAACGATGGGAAGAAAAGCATAAGTCGCCAATGCAGGTGCTTCGTCAATCTCCGACCAGATAATCTTAGATGCCATACTCTCTCTCCTTGGTATTTGTGATGCCAATATCACTATTAATCCAGCGTATAACTACGTTATAAACTGAGATTTCACACTTTTAAGCGTTGTATACAGTATACAAACAGAATTAGAGTGTCAAGAACCTTTGCGTTTTAAAGTAAAATTATCTCTATCGATAACAGAAGGTTCCTAAGTTATTATTTTTTCGTAATTTTTTAAATTTTATTTTCACTAAAATATAACCAATTATGTCATCCCCATGTCATCCCTGTACAAGAAAACGCCCTGCCGGCAACATGCCAACAGAGCGTTCCTGGAAATAACAGAATTATAGGGGAAGAATCTTCATATCAGTCAACCAAATCAAATAAATTGAGCTCGCGGGCTTCCCGACGTGCCGCATCAGCTTCATCACGACTCTTATCGCGAGGAACAACCAATGTCTGCCCTGAAAAGATTTCAGTAGGGTCTTTAATCTGATCGCGATTCGCTTTATAGATCAACGGCCAAAGAAAGGGATCATCATAAACTTCTTTACGTGCCGCAATTTTAGCCAGATTCTCGCCAGCCCGAACCTCAATTTTATCGACGGGTTCAGTTTTCACCTTCACAACAGGCGTTTTTTTCACCACAGCCTGTGCCTTTTTCTTTTTTTTCTCTGCTGCGAGTCGCTTTTTTAATTCCTGCTGTTTTTTTAACTGCGCCTGACGTTTTAATTCCTGCTGTTTTTTTAGCTCAGCCTGGCGCTCTTCTTCAGCGAC
>JAMOPE010000091.1 GCA_027064785.1 Geobacteraceae bacterium | reverse complement strand
TTCCCCTTTATGATCGTTATATTCTCGGTTATGGGGCTGATTCTTCTTGGTGTTGCGACACCGAATGAATCTGCCGCAACAGGGGTGGTGGGAGCACTGATTTCTGCGGCTATTTTTAGAAAACTAAACTTCAAGATGCTCTACGAATCGGTCTTGGGGACCTGTTCCGTCAGCGCCATGATTATGATTATCATCGCCTCATCGATGTTGTTCGGTCAGCTTCTCTCCTTTACCGGTGCAACGAGCGGACTGGTCACTGTTGCAACAGAGATGGAGCTTCCACGCTTAGCAACTTTCTTTGTTCTGATGCTGATTCCTTTCATCCTGTGTATGTTTATTGATCTGTTTGCTGTTATGCTGGTGGCTATCCCGATCTACGATCCGTTGCTGTCAGTATACAATTATGATCCCGTCTGGTTCTGGACATTATTCTTGATCAATATGACCCTCGGTGCCTTGAGCCCGCCATTCGGGTACACCATCTTTGCCCTGAAAGGAGCGATGCCTGAACTGGCAATGGATGATGTTTATGCCGGAGCCTGGCCGATGGTGGCGTTGTTTATTATCGCGATGGTGATTATGTATATTTTCCCGTCGATCGTAACCTTTTTTCCGTCTTTTGTTTGATGACGGCAACCGAATCGATAGAGGGGTAAGCCGATGATTCCAAAAATTAAAAAAATACTTTATGCCACAGATCTTTCCGCAAATGCCAATTATGCATTTGGTTATGCTCTGAATGTTGCGATGGGCAACGACGCCAAGGTGTCGATTATCAACGTTTATGAAAAGCATGTCAGCCAGACCAATATTACGATGCGTTCGAACGATTTTGAGACCGCAAAAAAGAAATTAGCGGAGAAGATCAAAGCTGATTTGGCTTTGTTCTGTCAGAAGGAACATATCGAAGACTGTATGTATGACACGCTGATTGGTGAAATTTATGTTGCCACCGGACTTCCGGTTGATGCAATTCTCGCTAAAGCAAAAGCGAATGATTACGACCTGATTGTCATGGGCACTCATGGTCATGGCCTGCTGTTTAGTGCTCTGATTGGCAGTACCGCCCGAAAAATGGTGCAGTTTAGTGAGATTCCGGTGTTGGTGGTCCGTCTGCCGGAAGAGAAGAACGGGGACTAGACATTTAATTGTGAATTCAATGCCCCGGCTTGTGCCGGGGTGTCAGAAGGAGAGTGTTATGTCGGATGTGAAACGTGTAGGGGACGAGGGTGTCAGCCTTCTTTATGAACTGAGCAAAGAAGATCTAGTCAAAATCATCGTTGACGATGCCAAAAATTGGCTGGCTCATGATGGATTATGGTTTCAGGCGATTGAGCGCCGCTACGGAATGGACGTCGCCGTTGACGCCGATATCGAGGCCTGGCGACATTTTACTGTTATCGAAGCGCGACGGATTATGTCACGACTTGGAATGAAACCGGGGGGTGGTATTCCCGCTCTGGTGGAATGCCTCAAGCACCGTTTTTATGCACGATTAAATTTACAGGATTGTATTGAACAAACCGAGGACCGGGTTGTCTTCCGGATGCTTGACTGCCGGGTTCAGTCGGCCCGTAAACGCAAAGGGCTTGCCGATCACCCGTGTAAATCGGTCGGGATTGTCGAATATGGCGAATTTGCCAAAGCAATTGACCCACGGATTGAAACCCATTGTATTGCCTGTCCGCCTGATCCACACCCTGAAGAGTACTGGTGTGCCTGGGAATTTAAACTCCGCGATTAGCCGGATAATTACTGGAGGTTTGCATCATGTGCGAAAACATCGAACCATACAAAGCTAAGCATAAATTACGTTTTGTGACGGCAACCAGTTTGTTTGACGGTCACGACGTTTCAATCAATATTATGCGCCGCATTTTACAGGCCTCGGGCGCAGAGGTCATCCACCTTGGACATAACCGTTCTGTTGACGAAATTGTCACTGCAGCAATTCAGGAAGATGCCCACGGTATCTGTATCAGCAGCTATCAGGGCGGTCACGTTGAGTTTTTCAAATATGTTATTGACCTGCTGAAAGAACGTGGTGCTGAGCATATAAAAGTCTTCGGTGGCGGAGGGGGTGTCATTATTCCCGATGAGATCAAAGAAATTGAGGATTACGGTGTCACCAAGATTTTTTCTCCTGAAGATGGCCGCCAGATGGGGCTGCAGGGGATGATCAATTATAAAATGGAACAATGCGATTTCAGCCTTGAGCGTGATGCTGAAAGTGAGCTGGACAAGCTGAAAGATCAGGATATCCGGGCGATCAATACAATCATCAGTGTTGCTGAAGATTCGGTTCATGTCGGCAGTGACGAAGGATTTGGGACGTTCCGTGACCGGATTAAAGAGATGGTCAAGGATGTTCCGGTTCTTGGTGTGACCGGTACCGGTGGCGCAGGGAAAAGTTCTCTTTGTGATGAGCTTGTCCTCCGCTTCCTCCGCGATTTTCCCGAAAAGAGTGTCGCCATCCTTGCCGTTGATCCTTCGCGGCAGCGGACTGGTGGCGCACTTCTTGGTGATCGTATCCGGATGAATTCAATTGCCGGAAAGCGGGTTTATATGCGTTCTCTGGCAACCCGCGATTCACGTTCTGAACTATCGCTGGCGATTCAGGATGCTCTGGATGTTGTCCGTGCGGCCAATTTTGATCTGGTGATTATCGAGACATCGGGAATTGGCCAGGGGGATGCCTCTGTCGTACCGATCTGTGATCTTTCTCTCTACGTGATGACGGCAGAGTTTGGCGCACCGACCCAGCTTGAAAAAATCGATATGCTCGATTTTGCTGATCTGGTGGTAATCAATAAATTTGAGCGCAAAGGCTCTGAAGATGCGCTGAGAAATGTCATGAAACAGTATCGGCGCAACCGTAACCTGTTTACTGTGCCCGATGAAGAGATTCCGATTTACGGCACCATCGCGTCACAGTTTAACGATCCGGGTGTTTCGGTTCTCTATCTGGCGTTGATCGACCAGCTGAATAAGAAAAAAGGGCTTGAGTGGACGTCGAAGGTTCGTGTCGATGATGGTGACAGTTTGAGTAAAACGGTCATTTCTGCTGATCGTATCCATTACCTTGGCGAGATTGTCCACACTGTCCGTAATTATCGCAAAATGGTTGAGGAGCAGAGCAAGGTTGCACGGTCACTGCATCAACTGCGGTCGACGTTGTCTCAGTTAGAAGAAGGGTCAGTGGCTGCAAATGAAGTTGCGACACTGATCGATGATTACGAAAAGAAAATTGATCGGAAAGCTGCTCAGCTACTCGATTGCTGGGACGACTTAAAGCAGGCGTACAGTCAGGATGTGTTGGTGACGAAGGTTCGTGACAAAGAAATTCGAACCGAACTGAGCACCACGACCCTTTCGGGAACAAAGATTCCCCGGGTTTGCCTGCCCAAATACTCTGATCACGGCGATCTGCTGCGCTGGCTGATGCTTGAAAATGTCCCCGGTTCGTTCCCTTATACCGGCGGTGTTTTTCCCTTCAAGCGTGCCGAAGAAGATCCCAAGCGCCAGTTTGCCGGTGAAGGCA